>NZ_JAWOTD010000022.1:0-74964 GCF_033338715.1 Vibrio sp. Vb1337
CATAAAGTAATGTTTGAATTGACTGTGCTGAATCCGAAGATTCAATGGTCACTTCGTTTCATTGAAACCTAATTTGATACCGAAGTATCTAATTGGATTATCATCAACGAGTGCCCACACAGATTGATAGGTTCTTATTTTTAAAGAGCTTTTCTAACATTTTCAGCAACTTAGTTGCTCGTCGTTAGGGGTGCGTATCTTACTTCACACCGTGAGAGAGTCAAGCATTTTTTTCAAATTCTTTTTTCTCTCTTCCCGACTCGCTGTGTGACTTTCGTCTCACTCCGTGTCGGTGGATGCGCAGTATAGGGGGTTGAGAAATTAGTACAAGCGTTTTTTGCAAATAAAAAACCAACCGGTCACAAATTATCCAAAAGTGCGATATTTGCATATTTCTTCGTCACATTTGAGACATATCACAGCAATTGGTTGGAAAAACACCAACCATATACGTAAGATTCATGTGTCTATTCTGTTAATGGACAATCGATCTCTTTATCACTATGTGTAGTAATTAAAATGACGTCTAAAAAAAATCTGATTTTATGTGTTGGGTTGGCCATCGTTGGGGGAATCATCTTCTCTCAATTCATCATCCCACCAGCCTTGAGCTTCCTCATTGGTGTTATCGCTACTGCTTTTCTTTTTTCATTTTCTAGCAAAACACCTGTTCTTCAATCTTCGGATCCTGAGCCTTCAACTAAAACGCTGTATGTCGGCAACCTTCCTTATAAGGCCAATGAGAGTCATGTTCGCGATTTGTTTGCTGAATATGGACAGGTCTATGCGGTACGCTTAATGAAAGATAAGCGTACTGGAAAAAGAAGAGGGTTTGGTTTTGTAGTGATGGCTGCGGCAGATGCCAAGCCAGCTATCGCTAAACTTAATGAAAAGGAATATATGGAGAGAACGCTAAAAGTGAGAATTGCGAACGATCCTAAACATCCGGATGGTGGTAAACCTGAACAGGATTAAAACCTAGCTTCTTTAAACAAATGTTCAGTGCATCTTCCTGCCAAGGAGTTGCACTGGCATAAATCGACTTACTTCCCTCTTCTGTATCCTCAATTTCATCACTTAATAGCAATGCTTTTACTCGACGTGCAATCGCTGCGCCTGAATCAATTAAAGTAACGTCCCCACCCAAAGCTTGATGAATTTCCTCTTTGATTAAAGGGAAGTGAGTACAACCGAGCACCGCAACATCGACTTTATCGCGAAGGGGAAGCAGGATATTTGTCAGTTCGTCGAGAGAAACGCTGTTGCCCCGCAACTTCTCTTCGGCCATATCTACTAAGCGAGTTGATCCCACCAGCTCAACTGGTTTACCTTGCGCAAAGTCCCGTATTAACTCGTGAGTATATTGGCGTGTTACTGTCGCCGGAGTGGCGATCAGCCCTACTCCTTTTGATGCTAAAAGCGATGCGGGTTTAATCGCAGGGACAACACCAACAACGGGAATCGATAAATTTTCGCGTAAGGAAGGAAGCACTATGGTGCTCGCCGTGTTGCAAGCAATGACGACAATGTCGACTTGGTGTTCTTCGACTAATGAAGAGACCAGTTGGTTAACTCGTGGAATGAGTACAGCCTGATCGAGTTCACCATAAGGGTAAGCCTGATTATCGAATAAGTATAAGTAGTCTAGCTGGGGCAATAGGCGATGTATCTCTTGGAATACAGAAAGGCCACCAACACCGGAGTCAAAAACTAGGACTTTTTTCTTACTTGCTACTCGCACGAGCCTTACCTAAAGAACAGAAACGTTGCGATCATACTGCGTAGATTTGTTTTGGCAATGCTTTAGCATGGTATCTTTGATGGCTGAATCTATCTCCAGATTCTACATCTCGCTTCGTCAACTCGATATGCCCTTGAAAAGACGGCGAAGACGTGACCAATGTGTGAAATTCACCATTTTCCCCACAGGGATCAATTTGACTTGGTAATGACTCTATTAGGGCTTTGTCATACCAGCGACCACACCATTCTGGAGGGAGAACTCTTCCGTCGATGGTGATTAACATAGTTTGAATACCACGCTCTATGATTTCCATCGCTAGTTTTTCGCTGCTCTCCCCTAATAGAGGAAAGACGCATTCCCAGCCAACAGGTTCAATATAGCTGCGTCGGTAATCGGCAATGCCATTACAAAACATATCACCAAATGCGACAGCTTCTATGTTCAGACCACTACTTTGTAATGCATTAACGATGGTCGATTGATAAATGTCGTTACTTGGAAAGATTTCAGGTAGCTCGATAGTAATGAGCGGAAGCGCAAGTAAGTCTGCTTGCATTTGTACGACTTCAAGCGGAGTTGCTTGGAAAGGGACTTCTTTCCCTACGTAAGTCGTGTACAAACCGACAACTTGATAATTTGGATTCTCGTTAAGGCGCTCAAGCGTTAATGTCGAATCTTTACCACTGGACCAACTGATCACCACTCGCTTGGGTTTCTTCATTCGATTTTCCACCACAAAATATTAAAAACCGCCCGAAGGCGGTTTGTGCTCATTCACGATTAGAATTCGTAGCCAACGTTGAGATAGTACGCTCGCTCTGCAGCGGGGTAACCTTTTGCCATCTCATACTCTTCATCAAGTAGATTATCGATACGAGCGCTAATAGAGGTCGACTCATTCGGATAGTAAGTCACTGCCGTATCAACCAACGAGTAAGAAGAAAGCGTAATATCTTGTGAAGGCCAAGTGCTGTAATCCACATCTGGACGCTTACCGACGTACTGATAGCTAACCGACCAATCCACTTTATCGAAGCTCACTAAAGCATTCCACTTATACACTTCTTTAGCGCGACGCTGCAACTGATGCCCTTTATCGTCTTCAGCATCTTTATAATCTGCACTCAACTGGTGCTGCACAATCCCTGTATCAAACTCAGCAACAAGCTCCACACCTTGGATATGTGTTTCACCATCGACATTCAAATATTTGTATGTGGTTGGATGGTAATCGATAAGATTCGTGATTTTATAGTCATAACCCGTGACGGACCAAAAAACGCCTTGGACATCACCGCTGAATGCTAGCTCCCAAGCATCTGACTCTTCCGGCTTCAGATCTTTCTCACCGTATGTTGGGTCATACTGTTGATATAGGTTTGGAGCCTTAAACGCAGTACCAAAAGAGGCTTTAACCCCAAACTCTGGTACAAACTGGTAACCAGCCGCTAAACTGTAAGTGAACTCACTACCGTATTCTTCGTTATCATCAAGGCGAGCACTGCCCTCGAGCATTGCTTTATCAATACTGGTGGTTGCCATACCAAACAGAGCGCCATTGGTACGATCAAACGTTTTATTCGCACTCTTGTCTTTATAAGACTCGTTGCGCCAATCAATACCACCAGCCAACGTCGTATTGTTGTTTAGCAAGTAACTGTTGGTCCACTGGACATTTTGCTGCTCAAGTTCATCTTCAGTACCTGAGTGTTTGCCTTTTGCTTGCTCATAGTTCCAAGACTTCTGTTTCTGTGCCGTTACTTGTAGTTCTGACATCACATTATCAGACTGATACTTACCGCCCAGAGTGACAGAAAGATCGTCTTTTTCTGCTTCGTAGTAACCGCGACTGCCGTAGCTGCTGTCATATTGATAAACATTTTCGTAAGCACGTAGGTTACCAAATGCAGACCACTGGTCATTGAAGTTATGCACGTAACCTAGCAGACCATTCTTTGTATCAAAGCCATGGCGATCACCGTCATTAACTCCCGGTACAGGACGAACGTTATAACCATCATCACTTTCACTACCAAGCGCGATATTTAGCTGGCCGCTCTCTGTGACTTTAATACCAGATGCCACACTCAATTCTTGATAATCTAAACTACCTAAACCCGCACTTAACTTCGTTCCTTCTTCGTCAGCACGCGCAATGGTGATGATATTGATCACGCCACCAATCGCTTCTGAGCCATAAAGTGACGCACGCGCACCACGTACGTACTCAATACGTTGAACGTAAGTAAGTGGGATTTGGTTAAAGTCCACAGCGCCCTTCGCTGCTCGTGCAAAACGTACGCCATCAACCAGTACTAAAACTTGGTCGGAACTGGTTCCACGAACAAATAAAGACGCTAACTGACCACGACCACCATTTTGTGAAACTTGAATCCCCGTAAGGCGACGCAATACATCTGGTAGGGTTTTCGCTTGAATGCGATCGATGTCTTGTCGAGTAACTACTTCGACATCTGCCAACGTACGGCTTTCGGCTTGCTCAAAACGGTTTGCAGTAACAACGATGGTTTCGTCAGTGGAGGTTTCTTGGGCCTGTAGATAAGAGACAGGTGAAAGCAGCGATGCCAAAGTTATCGCCAGTGCGGATTTTCTCATTGTATTGTCCTAAATCGCGTAATTCCTTCCGAGCCCTGTCATCATGACAGTCCTGTGCTGTGGCTCAGTTGTTGGCAGGTATTCGGACTCAAGAGCACGGGTGTACCGCCTACTTGCTCGACTTCCCACATAAACTAATGCAGTGTCTGATGAGCGTTCGTTCTCTTTTACCGCTGCGCGTCAGTTCTGGATTCACACCAGATTCCCATTTCAGCCATCTAGATTGCTAGATAGCACCAACTTGAGGCAAATATTATTCAGCTATTGATTATTTGTCCAGCCAATATTGCCCTTAAAAGTTGTAACGTTTTGATTGATTTTGCTTTCTACTCTGCCTGTACGCACTATCTTTAAATCAATTCCAGTACAAAACTGGACATCCTATTGAGATTGAATAAAATCTGCGCTCTTAAATTGAATGCACCATAAAAGGTAAGATCATGGCTACTCTTGATGTAAACCCACAACGCTACCAAGAACAACTGGCTGAAAAAGTCGAACGTCTCACGGATATGTTCGCGCCATACAACATGCCAGAACTGGAAGTGTTTGAATCACCAGAGCAGCACTACCGCATGCGTGCTGAGTTCCGTGTTTGGCATGAAGGCGAAGATCTTTACTACATCATGTTCAACCAAGAAACTCGTGAGAAGTACCGTGTTGACCAATTCCCTGCAGCAAGCCGTCTGATCAACGACCTGATGCCGCTATTGGTTGAAGCGATGAAAGACAACGACTCACTACGTCGTAAACTGTTCCAAGTGGATTTCCTATCGACGCTAAGTGGTGAGATTCTGGTTTCACTCCTTTACCATCGCCAACTTGATGAAGAGTGGATTGAAAACGCGAAAGCCCTTAAACAGCGTTTAAATGATGAAGGCTTCAATCTAAACATCATTGGTCGTGCTCGTAAGATGAAGATTGTCCTAGACCGCGACTACGTGATCGAGAAGCTCGATGTAAATGGTCAAAGCTACATCTACCAACAAGTAGAGAACAGCTTCACTCAGCCGAACGGCAAAGTCGCAGAGAAGATGCTGGAATGGGCGGTCGACTGTACCCAAGAAAGCACTGGCGATCTACTAGAGCTTTACTGTGGTAACGGTAACTTCTCGCTGGCGTTGGCACAGAATTTCGACCGCGTACTGGCAACTGAGCTAGCGAAGCCATCTGTGGTATCTGCACAGTACAACATCGCTGCCAATAAGATTGATAACGTACAAATCTTACGTCTATCAGCAGAGGAATTTACTCAAGCGATCGAAGGTAAGCGTGAATTCCGTCGTCTACAAGATGCAGGTGTAGATCTGAAGAGCTACAACTGCAATACGATTTTTGTCGACCCACCACGTGCTGGGATGGATGTCGATACTTGTAAAATGGTGCAAGGTTACGAGCGCATCATGTACATCTCTTGTAACCCTGAGACTCTAAAAGAGAACTTGGACACTCTATGCGAAACACACAACGTAACGCGTTTTGCTCTGTTTGACCAATTCCCTTATACCCACCACATGGAAGCAGGCGTCCTGCTTGAGCGCATTAAATAAGGACTTGAAAGGTTTTTAGCTGTAGCAAAAAACGCTCTGGGTACGGCTTGGGGTACGGGAGCATCTAAAATGCTCGATTGCTATGATTGGATTTGATGTCAACGCCACCAGCTTTGCTTGTGGCGTTTTTGTTTCGGTCATCACTAAATCAGAAATCAGTGCGCGCTCATTTTTCAGAACCAATCCGTTCTGAGAACTAAAACACCTAGGCTATTTTTTAGTTTGCTTGGTGTACTCCTGCTCTATGAGATACTCAATAAGTCTGTTTCTCTTCATATCGAGTGCTCTAGACAGGTGGTCAATTTTCTTTTGCAGAGACTCCTCCATCTCAAAACTGTAGGCCTTTACCTTCTTAAGCTTGTTCTTCTGTCTATGCTTATATTGATTCCATGAAAGATTCAGTTTATGAACGTACGCACTTTTGCCAACAATGTGCTCCTCACCTGAGGTATTTATTGAAAACTGAGAGCTTTGATCCCAAAAAAAGAACGATATCGCTAACGATAAGCTATGCGCTTTTTCACTAACAGGAATCTCAATGGGTAGAAAAATGCCGTCATTCTCTAGCCTACTTTCTGTCCATTGAGCCCTGTCTCTATTGTCTTCCAAAGTTAGTTTGAAGAATGCTGACCGCCTAAACTCAAGATATCTCCTCTTGAGCGCATCCAACAATTCTTTCTGTAATTCTGCATCAACTTTAGTTTCTGAAAATAAGTAATGTAAATAAATAATAGTATGCATCTTTGACTTAGAGTCATTCTCACGAAAGCTCGGCACTGTAATAGTAGTGGCACGATCTAAGTGACTGTTAGCGAAAACCGTGTTGAAATCCATGTTCAGATTCATGTTTAACTGCTTAGTACTATTAGTCTTGTGACGAAAACAGAGCAACGTAAAGTACCAAACAAAATAACATGTCTCGTAATCTCTAAAATCAATCCATTCATATTCACTCAAAGCGACATTACTTTCTGCAAAGCGGTTTCTTTTCTGCTTGAGATCTTCGACTTTACCCTTCCTAACCGCATCTTTCGCAATTGCTATTCTTGCGTCGATGTCATCCTGATTACTTACGATGCCTAGCTCAAAGCTCACATCAAAAAGAAACCTAGGATCACTATCCACTTTAAAAGTCTCTACCAAATCTTCCATATCATTACTTAGTAATTTACAAGTATTATTTAAGTATTTTTTAAATGTTTTTAAAGTATTTTTCAAGTAGATATTGTTATAGACAACCCAACGCCAAACATAGCTTTAGTGCAATGATCATAGCTTATGCATTGAAAAATCACTGATATGAAAGCTGTTCTTATGTGACAGCGTAAGCTCAAGCATGACGTGATTGCCGAAATGACATCGTTTGATGTCTGTTTTTTCGAAAAAGAAAGAGGCGTTTCGCCAAACTGATGGGTAGTTTTTATCAGAGTAACTTTTGCAAGTTTTGAAGCCACAGGAAGACTTGCTGAACAAAGGTACATGGCAGGAAGGAGGGAGTGAAAAACTGTCGGTAATAATAGTATTTATATGAATCTTATCTAATTAATTACAACAACCTATCTACCTATTGAGAACACTAACCAATAGGAATGATAGAAATGAACAATTATCTTGAACATGCAGAAATACTCACCATTGATGATATGGACTTACCGGTATACTCCAAGAAAGGACCTCTAATACCTTCCTGCCTTTTAGCTATTAAAAGCACCTTTGATAGAGCTCTAGATCAATACCCTCGAACATTGTTGCTTCGTATCGATTTGAGATATCCCCAAGGCTTTTCAAGCGAGAAAGTATCAAGTAAGCAAATCACAAAATTTCAAGAATCCTTCAAAGCGATTATGTGTGCTTACCTAAAACGTAAAAGCCATAACCGTCACTCTAAGCCTCGATTTATTTGGTGCAAAGAAATGGTAACTTCAGGGAATCCACACTATCACGTTGCTGTGTTGCTAAACGGTGATGTTTTTAAAGGAATGGGGCCTTACAATGATGTTACGGGAGAATACGTTTCAGGGATGATTGCTAAAGCTTGGGCAAGTGCAACTGGTCTTTCGGTTGAACAAGTAAGTAGTGCGGTTCATTTCGCTGAGAACGGCACGTGTGAAATAAATAACAGGTGCGATAAAGAGATCTATGAGAATCAATACAATCAAGCCTTTTACCGTGTTAGTTACTTTGCTAAAAAAGAAGGTAAACTACCTGGTAACGGAAGAAGCTTCGATTACAGTCGCTATTGAGTTTACAAAAAAGAAAGGCCCGCAGGGGCCTTTCTGTCACCTAATCCGTCGTATAGCGGTACTCTCCTTCGCTAGAGTAGATATCAATCTCTAACACGCGACAGCGCGTTGTAGTGACGTAACCTGTTGAGTCACCATACTCCAAGTCAACAGATGGGTATGGGTGCCATACCACACCACTCGTTGTGTTACTGCTTGAGGGCTTCTTATAGTCTGGGTTGCTAAGATTTTTCAGTAACTCATCTGATTGGCTGTATTTATTCTTGTTAACAGTAACCTTCGGCATCTCTGGCCAGGCAACTTCGCAGTTGCCTCGATTCACCTCAATTTTGTAGATAGTGGTGAAATCAAACAGAGAGGTCACAAATATTTTCGTTTTGGTTCCCCATTGAGTATTGATGTCTTTGTATTCCACTTTGTAGCCTTCAGCAGACGCATTAAAGGCCAATAGCACTGACAGTGCTGTTGTAAGCACAATTGGTTTCATGAGAAGTATCCTTTGAACAGTTATTCAATGAGTTGATATTAAAAGGTAGTTGCGACAACTTATGTCGAAGAGAGGTTGGCTTTGAGAGATGTAACCGTAGCGGCGCTTATCTACCAGCCAAAGAGATAGCGTAAACCGCCTAAGCATGCCCCTAGCGCACCGCCTATAATTTTGCCCAGGTGCTTGCCTGTCGTGCCAAACACACTTCCTATTTCTTCGCCGTATTGCGCACCTTGAGTCGTCGTGTCGAAGATTGCCTCCCACAAACTAAGACTGGTTTTTTTGTTGTAATCACTGGCATCGTTGTCTTTCCAATTCTCATGCCGAGGGGAAAGCGTGCGATTCGCCAGTAAGAGCCGTTTATTTTTTGGTAAACGTTCAACAATCAAATACAGCAACTTGGAAAGGTTATAGGGCCGTTGCTTGGCCAATCCATCACAGTGCCCCGCAACGTAGTAGACGGGCTTTAGATACACCCCTGTTGCGCGTAATACGCGTCGATGAACCGAGCGCACCATGGTTTCAAGATAAGTTTTCGACACAGGTGTCGGCGTATTGTTTTCGTAGTCCCAGGCTTGATTTCCTTTTAACGCATTATCGGCTTGATTAATGGCGATGATTAAACGGTGCTGTGCGTCTTCGCCTAATGCTGGAATAAGCACATCATTAATCAAGGTAATAGGTGTGCCTAAATCGCGTGAGCCACCATCAAGAATCACAAGTACCAGGTCAATCACGAAACGGTTCTGCTCATCTCTCGCTCTCAGCGTATTTTTCAATAAGCGGGCATGGCGCTTGTCTTCTTCGATGCCATCCCCCAGACCAGGACTATCCCAAAGAATGAGGTTGTTCAGACGATATTGCGTAACACCCTGCGTGTGCGGCTCACAACTGATGCCCACATCTGCAACGCTCATGTCAAAGAGAGCGTTAATCGTTGAGCTTTTTCCTGCTCCGGTGGCTCCTGTAATGAGGATGTTGAGCTCAGTGGCTCTCATTTGTTTGAGGTTATCGAGTAACTTGGTGCGAGTACGCTCATTGAGGGATGCCTGGCGTATCTCACTTTCAAGCGTAGTGAAAAGATCGTGCTGTTCGGACATAAGCGCTCCTTAGTTAGCGTCCGGAAAAATTACAACTAGCTACCTCCTTATGACGAACAAATCATGAGGACAGAAAAATGAGACTAATTCGACTAAAAGAAGTGCTGGATAATACAGGTTTGAGCCGTGCGTATATGTACAAGCTCATGGCAGAGGGTAAGTTCCCTAAATCGGTATCGCTGGGTTTTCGCAGCGTGGCTTGGTTAGAAAGTGAAGTACAAGACTGGATATTAGAAAGAGTGGCAGAACGAGATGAGCGATTGGGTTTGCCAATGCTAGAACAAGAGGCAGTGGCTTAAGCAATTTTTGTAGTGCATTCCTCTTTGGTAATGCTCCAGACCTCATCCCCAAACCCACGTAACCATCGTTCGAGCTGAAGTGAGTCAATCACCGTTGCCGTCACTTGATATCCTCCATCGATCAATTCCACACTCTGATCCATCGATAGCGGCGTTTCGAGCAAGTGATAACCGCTTTCTCGACCAATACAAAACGACAATCGTATTTCCTCCCCTTCACCAAAGTAAAAACGCCCATCCAAATCATACCGCTCCAGGTCAAAATCACTTGGATAAGCAAAATCAAACGTAGAGATGCTTGCTTTATGGATACGATGCAACGCCAAGGAACGCTCGTTGGTGTGACCGCGAAAACGGCACACAAGATAAAGACGGCTTCCTTGTTGCGCCAAACCCAATGGCATCACCTCTTTGCTTTTCTTCTCTAGATTGGCATTGGTATAGCAAAGGGATAAATAACGATTGTGGAAGAGAGCGTAGCTGACCTTCTCAAAAATCTCATTGTCGATGTGGGGAGGAAGCAACGGAACGCCTTCACTAACAAAGCGCACTTTCTTTAGCCATTGACGCTCTTTCACATTGCTGGTGGTGGGAAATAGGTGTTGCTTGGCGTCATTGAAAACCGTGTCAAGCGTTTTCATCAAGTTCACAGGGAGAAGATAACGCAGATAATTTTCCGCCAAGCTCAATAAAACCGCCTCTTGTGGGCCGTGTGAAAGCAAATGGCGCGAGCGACGACTATAGCCAAAAGGCTTGTCGCGCATATCCACGTCGACATCATCAAAGAACTGAGCGATATCGGTGAGATTGCGCTGAATGGTTCGCTCTGAACGCACAATACCCACTTCACTCAGTTGCTGCTGGATCTCTTTGGCTGTGATTTTGCGACTGTTTGGAATGCGCTTATAAATCTCAAGAACCAACTGGATGTAATGCTGAGAGCGATTAAGCTTTGTATCGTTCATAGATGGCTTTATTTTTAAGCGCACGAACCCTCACCCACACAAGAGTTGAGTAAAGACAATGAGCTAACGGATTGATTGAAGAGAGTTTACGAGGCGCTGCGTTGACTTATGTCGCAGCAGTTTGCGAGGAAATAAAGAAAGCAGCGGACACGGCGCTTTGCCGTGTCCCCTTACCATCATTAACGGTGACGATTCACCAAGCTTTGAATGGCATCGTCACTATAGCCACGACTTTTAAGCTCCTGGCGAGCAGCCCCAATGGCCCATGTACCGCCTGAACGATTGGCAATAGTGCGCGCTAACTGATCATCACTCTTACGAGCAGCATCCGCTTGCGCTTCTTTCATATCACCGTACGTATCAGAAGCCACCTTCGCTCCAGCTTGTGCGCCTGCTTTAGCAAGCTTTCCAACGTTGTCCCAAAATCCCATTTGGTTATCCTTCTTATTAAGTGGTCAATTCCCATGCATAGTACGAATTGGTGCGTTAACTTATGTCGTACCGGATAAGGTTTGTCTTAAAAATGAGCGAGCTAGCCAGTATCCTGAAACCTCAACAGAGGGGCATCTCATGCAAGACACTCAACACCAAGAACATTACCGTGAGCAATCCTTTTGGGATAAGCTCAAACGCTACGCCAAGAAAGCTGGTCGTGAGGTTATTGAAACGGCCTTGATCCTTTACTACTGTGCGAAAGACAGCGATACGCCACGTTGGGCGAAAACCGCAATACTGAGTGCGCTGGGTTACTATTGATGCCATACCCGATGTATTGGTCGGGGTTGGCTATAGTGATGACATTGGTGTGTTGATGGCGGCTTTGGCTTCAGTAGGGGCGCATGTAAAACAAGAACATAAGCAAGAAGCAAAGCAACAAGTGGAAGTCTGGCTAGATTGATAAAAAGTTAATGAGAAATCTGAATGTCGTCGTAACACTCCCATTCAACGTACTGAAGAAAGTTTTGCTCCCACATTTGATACAGCTCATCGATACCAGGAGAGCGAATGCTTTGCCATCCCGTGGCGACGGTAAAAGCAACTTGATTGCCAAAGTCAAAATCAATGCATCGCTCTAGCTCCGGATAATAGTTCCCCATATACGCAAAATCGGTAATGTAGAGAATATCAACCGTTTTACCATTCACAATGTTGAGGCCAACCTCAACCGGATGATATCCCCCTTCTTCCGCGCTATAGCTTTTGTCTCGAAAATGGATAGAGAGGGCATGGCTGGTGGACTGTGTTGATTCCATCGAGGCATGACAATGTTGGTTTAATAACGTCAGAAGCTTATTAGAAACAGGCAGCGCTGACGGCGTAAAATTCAGTATAGACATGGTTAAATCTCCTAAGAGTTACCGAGGTTAAAACGTGATCATGAGTGGTGTTCATCGAAGGTTTGAATCATCGATAACTGAATGTCATCAAAGAGGGACTGAGTAAGGTGTCGAGAGAGCGCGTTCAGCCAAGTATCTAACAGCGCTTTCACTTGCGGGTGTGCGAGACTTGCAGCACCGCTATCTGGTTGATAACACCAAAGATTGAAGAGATGAAAGTAGAGTTCAGGCTCCATCTCACTCGGTTTATTTTCCGAATAAGAAAAACTCGCTAAACAGACGACCTGCCAATCTTCACTGGCCGATGTTCGACGAAATTGTATTTCAATGGGATGAAGCCCCTGCCCCGTCTGGTAATAGTGTTTTTGTCGACAGTTCAGGACCATACGTTGAGCTTGTGGAGGAATCGAATAACGTTGGATTACCAAAAGCAATGCTCGATGAAAGCCATCCAACAGTTCTAGTTCACCCGATGTTTTCTGGATCATAGTAGCCCCCTTTCTGCAAAAGAGATGGCGCTATCGCCAACCACGATATGATCAAGAACTCGAATGTCCACCAGCGCTAAAGCCTCTTTAAGCCTTTGCGTAATTTGTTTATCGGCCTGAGAAGGTGTGGCATCGCCAGAAGGGTGATTGTGAGCAAAGATGAGTGCGGCAGCATTGACTTTTAAAGCCGCTTTGAGGACTTCTCGGGGATAAACACTTGCTGAATCAATTGTGCCAAAGAACAGCTCTTCAAAGGCAATAAGGCGATGCTGATTATCTAGAAACATCACCGCAAACACCTCTCTTTCATGGTGTTTTAACTTGCAAGATAAATAGGTTTTTGTTGCATCGGGATTGCAATATTGATCGCCTCGGAGGGCGCGTGCAGCAAGGATTTCTGCGGCCGCGTCGAGCACCCTGTCCGCCGTAATAGGACCATCAAAATAGTAGTTGTTTTCGTGCATAAAAAGCTCCTAAAAATGAAACCGTTGAGGTATGCACGAAGATGATATCTATCTGAAATTGTTTTGATTGCTATGGGGCAGCAACGGCAAATCGTGGTATTTTCAGCTATAAAGTGACGCGGATTTGTGTGCTACTCTCATCTTAGACTTGATGCACAATTTTAAGACCGTCAGAGTTTGATGGAGAAAACAAAGAGAAAAGCGCAGAAAGTGACGGTTGTGAGGTATAATCGTCCATCAATCGAAATACGCTTAGTTCTGCTAAATCAACAAGCCATTCAATCAACAATACGTCGTAATCAGAAAAGAGGAAGCCAATGAGTAAGATAGACAGGTTAACCATCCAGGGTTTTAAGTCTATCCGTTCGCTGGATAAGCTACAGCTCAACAACTTAAACGTTCTTATCGGTGCAAATGGCGTCGGTAAAAGTAACTTTGTCAGTTACTTTAGAATGTTGCATGAGTTAGTTGAAGGTCGTTTGCAAGTTTGGACGAGCAAACAAGGTGGCGCTGATCGTGTATTGTCATATGGTGTCAAAGAGACTCAGAAACTTCATACCACTATACGTTTTGGGGTGAATGGCTATTCGGCAGATTTAGAGCCTACTACGGACGATAATTTCACTTTTTCGAGTGAGAAGCTCTATTTCGATGGCCCCTTTTTTGGGGTTACAGAGCCCAGATTAGGAGCTGGGCACAAGGAATCTAACTTAAAGAAAGAGATGCAATCAGGCACGTCATCAAAAGTGGCCTCTTTCTGTTATTCAGCGATTTCTGCCTGGAAGGTTTTCCATTTCCATGATACGAGCGACACAGCAGCAGTAAAGCGCCTTGGGGCAATTCACGATAACGAATATCTACGTTCAGATGCGGGTAACTTAGCCGCCTACTTATTTAAGCTACAGCGTGAAAACGCTGAGGTCTATGCACAAATCTGCAAAACCGTGCGCTTAGCTGTACCATTCTTTGATGACTTCGTTCTCAAACCTATTCCGCTTGCTTCTGGTGAAGAGCAAATACGCTTACTGTGGAAACAAGCCGATAGTGACTACCCTCTTTGGCCAAGTCAGCTTTCCGATGGCTCTATCCGTTTTATTTGTTTGGTCACAGCTTTATTGCAACCTAACCCACCATCGACCATCATCATCGATGAGCCAGAACTAGGCTTACACCCTTATGCGATAACGCTATTAGGGGCATTGTTACGCAGTGCGTCAAAACGGATGCAGGTGATCGTATCTACGCAATCCGTTCCACTGCTCAATGAATTTGAGTTGGATGATCTTATTGTTGTAGAGCGTGAAGAAGGCGCATCGACATTTAAACGCTTAGATGCTGATAAATTCCGTACTTGGCTAGATGATTATTCGGTTGGCGAGCTATGGGAGAAAAACATCATTGGTGGGAGACCATCAAAATGACCATAGTGCATGTAATTTGTGAAGGGCAAACAGAAGAAGCTTTTGTGAAAGAGTTGCTGGTGGAGCCATTTGCCCTTAAAGGCATTTACTTGATGCCAGGGCTTATCGGTCGCCCAGGCCATAAAGGAGGAAACTTCAAGTTTGAACGGCTTGCTCCTGATATCGAAAAGCGTTTGCTGGCAGATCAACAGTGCTATTGCACCACCTTCTTTGATTTCTACGGGTTACCAGAGAGCTTCCCTGGTAAGAATGCCGTCGATGCCAATGCACCTGTCGCTGTTAAGGCTCAAACACTACAAAACGCATTCGCTGAAAAATTGACTGAGAAAATCGGTGCGAACGCTATGCGTCGGTTTATCCCTTACGTGCAGATGTACGAGTTTGAAGCACTGCTCTTCAGCGATCCGATAAAGATGGCTCAAGGTATGGATAGAGTAGAACTAGAAAAGGTATTTACCGAGATCGCAAACAGCTTCGACTCACCAGAACATATCAATAACAGCCCGCAAACAGCACCAAGTAAGCGCATCGAAAAGCATATTTTCGGCTATGAAAAACCACTTTTAGGAACTTTAGCAGCTTTAGAAGTGGGTCTAGAAACAATGCGAGAAAAATGCCCTTTATTTGATACATGGCTAAAAAACATAGAAGCACTGGCTTAACCTTAGTTAAGCCAGCTTTAAGCTCACTTGATTGCATATTTTGATGCAAACCATTGTCCCTCTAGTACTTTTCTCATATTCTTCCTTTAAGTTTTTATTTTGTAGTAGATAAGCTATTGACTAGGAGTCTTACAAAAATCTAGACATCCAGAGTTAAGTCCTTGTGGAGTAGAGAATGTCGTCAGAAGCAGATACCAGAGCAAACTACATCGATCCAGCGTTAAAAGCCGCGCACTGGCAACCAGGCAACATCATTCGGGAACATTACTTTACCGATGGCCGTAAGCTTGCTGGCGGCGTCCGCGGTCGTCGTTGTTTCGTCGATTATCTGCTCCACAAAGACAATCGTTACCTTGCAGTTATTGAAGCAAAAAAAGAATCTGAACATCCAACCAAAGGCCTTCAACAAGCCATCGACTATGCCAAGAAGCTACACGTTCGCTTTGTCTATTCAAGCAACGGTAAACAAACCTATGAGTTCGACTTGGAAACTGGTAAAGGCGACTACATCGAGTTTTACCCAACACCACAAGAGCTTGAAAACCGCTACGCGGGTGTTAATTCGGATCTAGGCCAGCAACTTCGTAATGTGCCCTTTCATTTAGAAGGCGCAATGCAGCCGCGTTATTACCAAGAATTAGCGGTCCATGCCGCCACAGATGCCATTGGTAAAGGTAAGCCTCGCGTGCTGTTAACGCTGGCGACAGGTACAGGTAAAACGTTTATTGCCTTCCAAATCGTCCATAAACTGTTTCAGTCCCGTTGGAACAAAGAAACACCAGGTAGTCGACGACCACGAATATTGTTTTTGGCTGATCGTAATATTTTGGCCGACCAAGCTATCAATACTTTTAACCCCTATGAAAAAGACCTTATTAAGATAAATGGGGAAGAGGTACGCAAGCGTGGCGGTGTAGTGCCAACCAATGCACATATCTTTTTTGCTATCTACCAAGCAATTGCTGAGCGTGAAAACATTGAAGGCTATTACAAAGAGTATCCAAGTGATTTCTTTGACCTTGTAATGATTGACGAGTGTCACCGTGGCAGTGCTAATGAGACAGGCTCTTGGCGAGCCATACTCGATCATTTTGGCAGTGCAGTGCATGTAGGTTTAACAGCCACACCAAAACGTGAAGCTAATGTGGATACCTATGATTACTTTGGAACTCCTGCATTTGAATACTCATTAAAAGACGGTATCAACGATGGCTTTTTAACGCCATATCGTGTTAAGCGGGTACGTACCAACTTAGACGAGCTCGTGCTGACCAAAGATGACCAAGTGATCGAAGGTAAATCAGGGCAAGACGTCTATCAGGTAGAAGATTACGACAAGAAGATCATTGTTGATGAACGTACCGAGCTGGTCGCAAAAGCCATTTTGGACAATATCAATCCACTAGAAAAAACCATCGTCTTTTGCGAAAACCAAAATCATGCTCTCACCATGCGCGACATGATCAATAAACATAAAAAAGTTAAAGACCCACACTACTGCGTTCGTGTAACCAGTGACGAAGGTAAAGTTGGCCGCGAGCTACTGGAAAAATTCCAAGATAATGACAAAGATATCCCCACCATTATTACCTCATCGCAAATGTTAACCACGGGGGTAGACGCCCGTAATGTACGTAACGTAGTGCTGGATAGAACCGTCGGCTCAATGGTGGAATTTAAACAAATTGTCGGTCGCGGCACCCGCGTTTTTGATGGCAAAGACTATTTCACCATTGTCGATTTTCGGGGTGCAACCAATAAGTTTTATGACAAAGATTGGGATGGCGAGCCTGAAGCACCAGAGCCCGGTGGCACAGGGGAGCCTAAACCACCGCCATACACACCAGAACCACCCGGAGGAACAGATGACCCAGAACCTGAACCGGGTGAGACAAAACCTCGGTTGAAAGTAAAGCTCGGCAAACACCGAGAACTGAAGGTCATTGACGTTGAAACTCGTTATATCGATGAAAACGGCAAACCTCTCACTGTGCAAGAATTTGTTGAGCGTTTGATCACCCAATTACCAGGGTTGTTTAAATCAGTTGAGGAATTGCGGCGGATATGGTCAGACCCAGATGAGCGCGAAACCTTGCTCAATAAACTTGTACAAGCAGGTTTTGATAAAGAACAGCTCGCCACTCTGCGACGCATGTTTGAAGCAGAAGAGTGCGATATCTTCGATCTGCTGGCTTTTTTAGCCTTTGAACAGCCAATGGCAACCCGTAAAGCTCGTGCCGATCAAGTACGCACTAACAGCACCTTCTTTAATCAGTACCAACAAGAAAAGGCACAGCAGTTTTTGCACTTTGTGCTCAATCGTTATGAGCAAACTGGCAGCTCAGAGTTATCACGCGAGCGCTTGCCTGCTCTCATCGAGCTATCAGGCTTAGGTACAGTGAAAGACGCCTCAACAGCATTCGGTGGAAAGCCAGCCTATTTACTGGCTGCTTTTAAACAATTACAGCAACAGCTATACCATGTGAACTAAAATGCAATTAACACTAGCACCTAACCCGCTACACGATCAGCCACAAACCTTACATATCAACAAAGTAGCTACTTTAATTGGCGAAAATGGCAGCGGTAAATCCACTATTTTGCAGTCAATTTTTAGCGAGGGACTTAATGGTGGCGATCATGCTCATTTGAGAACGGTATGCTTTTCATCCGGGCAAAATGAGTCTTTCTCAAAGCACTTTAATGAACATGTAAAGAAAATCAGGCGTCGTGGAAAGTCGATGGTTTTATCTTCGTTTTACTACGATAAAACTTGGTCAAAACTATTGGTCTTTTTAGCTACAGCTCTGGTTCGAGACGGCAAAACCAGAACATTTTTACTTGAAAAAGGGTACGCAAAAGAGAGTCAGGATATCAACAGAGACGATATATCAAGTAAGTTGTCATTCTCTTTTCGTGTAGATAAACGCTATGCACAGCGTGTTCAAGATGCATTAAAAAAAGAAGAAGTGGGAGAAAAAGGCACTCTTAGACAAACACCTTTCTACCGCTCGTTAGAAAGTTTTGTAGAAGAACTGATAGACCGTGAGTATTTGTTTGAAGAGAAACTTTCCACCAAGACAATCGAATTATCATCTTACGATTTACTCTCGGTAAAGTTCGCTAGGATTAATCCAGATGAAGACTTGGATGAAGTTGATTTTGGTGACGACCCATCAATCAGTTTTTTAACACAAGCTGTCAATGGCAACTTCATTAACAAAAGAAGCTTCAAGTTAAAGCTTTTGGGCAACATTGAGTTAGATGATTTAAGCGATGGTGAATACCAACTGCTCTTTCTATACGCGTTGATAGACCTTTTTGATGCGCCGAATACTTTATTCCTGTTTGATGAAGCAGATTCGCACCTGCACTACAAAAACGTAGAGAAACTATGGTCTCTATTACACAGCATACAAGGCCATGCGATTACTACGACACACCTGTTGGATTCTATTTCTGCAAAAGAAAACCGCATAGAACATCTGAAAGTGGTGGAGCACGGCCGAATTAACGAAGACAACAAGATCAAGCAACTAATCAGCCGACTCAGTGTACTTTCTCGTGCCAAATCCGTTGAATTTGAGGTGTGTGGCAAGCTGCCTAACATCGCCTTATTAGATGACTACAACGATTGGATTATTTTTACCAAACTTGCGGCACGTGCAGGGCTAGATATAAACCGTCTAGCCACTGTGCATGCCATGAAAAAGTCGTCCAGCTACGCTACTGCTAACGAAACCTTTGGCAAGGGGAAAATAGATTGGTTACATGGCTTAAGCAAGATTGAATCACCACTTGTAACAACACAGATTTTCCTAATTTGTGATCGAGACGAGGCGGCATTGGACTGGAATGCTGCCAATGGCGTTCAAGTGAACGGACAAATGTACCGTGAGTTGCTAAATGCCATTCAATGGCCTCGTTGCACCAACGTATCGCCATATCTATTGGCTTGGAAACGCCGTGAAATCAAAAACTATTTGCTATCATACACCGCATTGGCGCACCTCAATCTGCTTGGCCAAATAAACAATGGTGATATTGCGCAGTGCAATCACCTTCAGTCCAATAATCCTGGTGATAACGACGATATTCGTAGGATGAACGTCAAAGACATTATCAACCCGCTGATTAACACCGATGGCGAAGGCTTAGACCCAGAAAAACTCCAAGCCTATATCGACCTGATTCCGCCAAACGAAATCAGCGAAGACATCACCAATATGTACAATTTTATTATCGGAAAACTATAAGCCATGTCATTACAACAAAAAATTGACCGAATTACCGACATACTGCGCCGCGACGATGGCATTAGTGGTGCTATGCACTATACCGAGCAAACCTCGTGGGTACTGTTCTTAAAGTTTTTGGATGATTATGAATCTGAAAAAGAAGATGAAGCAGTACTATCAGGTAAAGATTATCAACCGGTGTTAGATGAAGAACATCGTTGGTCAAATTGGGCCTGCCCGAAAAACGTCGATGGCAGGCTAGACATTAACAAAGTTCGCACGGGCGATGACTTAACCGATTATGTGAATAACGCGTTATTCCCTTACTTAAAAGGCTTTGCCAATTCAGCTATCACTGGTTCAGGGGTAGACCCAAAGTCTTTTGCCTATAAGATTGGTGCCATCTTCCAGTATTTAGACAACAAGGTGGCGTCTGGCCATACCTTGCGTGAAGTATTGGATATTATCGATACGCTGAACTTCCAATCCAGTGATGAAATGTTTGAGTTGTCGTTGGTTTATGAAGGCCTATTGCAAAACATGGGCGATGCCGGTGGCTATGCGGGTGAATTTTACACCCCGCGCCCAGTAGTGCGTGCCATGATCAAGGCCATTGACCCACAAGCCGGGCAAACCATTTACGATGCAGCGGCTGGCTCGTGCGGATTCCTAGTAGAAGCCTTTGACCACCTGAAAGCAAAAAAGAGTGCGCTTTCTACTGAGCAATGGGACTTTATCCAGCGTGATACCTTCTTTGGTTTCGAAAAAACCTCGCTGGCTTATGTGATGGGCATGATGAACATGATTTTACATGGTATCGAGTCACCCAATTTGTTCCGTGGTAATACCTTAACTCAGAATATCCGCGATATTCAGGAAAAAGACCGTTACGACATTATTCTGGCTAATCCACCGTTTGGCGGGAAAGAAAAAGAGCAGATCCAACAGAACTTTCCCATTAAAGCGAATGCCACCGAATTGCTGTTTATGCAGCACTTTATGAAAACTCTGAAAAGTGGCGGAAAAGCAGCCGTCGTAGTTCCAGAAGGCGTATTATTCCAAACCAACAGCGCCTTCAAACAGGTAAAACAAGAACTGCTGGAAAACTTTAACCTACACACCATTTTAAGCCTACCCGCTGGGGTATTTTTGCCATATTCGGGCGTAAAAACAAACGTGTTGTTTTTTGAACGCAGCGGTTGCACCAGCGATGTGTGGTATTACGAATGTGAGCCTGAGCAAAAGCTCACCAAAAACAAACCGATCACCGATGATCACCTAAAAGAGTTTGTTGAACTGTATAGTAGCCGAGAAAGCACTGAGCGCTCTTGGACGGTATCCGCCAACAAACTCGCAGAAGACTATGACCTATCTGCCAAAAACCCAGCCAAACAAAAAGATGCCGAGCACTTAGCGCCCAGCGATATTCTCAAACAGATCCGCACCAAGGAAAAACTGGTATCTGGCCTGTTGGATGAAATTGAAGATCTGTTGGCGGAGAAATAAGCATGGAACAGGTTTTGTATAAACTGCCTGATGGGTGGGAGTGGAGTAATTTAACCGATGTCTGCACTCCATCAAGAAAAACTGTGGAACCTAACCCTGAGGAACAATATAACTATATTGGCTTAGAGAACATTGAAAGCCATACAGGGAAAGTTATCAGCAACTCTCCAACCAAAGGTTCGGAAATAAGTAGTACAAAAGTTTCGTTCAAGAAAGGGATGGTACTTTATGGAAAGTTAAGGCCATATTTAAACAAAGTAGTTGTGGCTAAAATAGATGGTATAGCTACTACAGAAATCATCCCATTTGAATGTTCTGATGTAATCAGTCCAGACTTTTTAGCTTACTATCTCCGCTCTCAGTATTTCGTTGACTTGGCAATGAATAACTGTTCAGGCGCACGAATGCCAAGAGCTACAACCAAACTGTTTACTCAAATAGCCAAAGTACCTGTTACTTCAATAACTGAACAAAAACGTATCGTTGAAAAACTCGATGCACTGCTCACCCGCATCGACACCGCCATTGAGCATTTGCAGGAAAGTGTCACACTGGCTGATGCGCTAGTTAAAAGCTCACTAAGCGCCATGCTTACTAAGCAAGAGCATTGGGATAAGGTTAGTTTAAGTGATGTTTGCCAAATTACCTCAAAATTATGTGACCCAAGAGAAGAGCAATATTTAGATATGTTCCATATTGGAGGAGCAAACATTGCGTCGTTTAATGGTGAGCTGATAGGTCTAAAAACAGCTAGGGAAGAAAAGCTTATTTCAGGTAAGTTTCCTTTTGATAACAGTATGGTTTTGTACAGTAAAATACGACCGTATCTTATGAAAGTCGCTAGACCATCGTTCTCTGGTATCTGTAGTGCAGACATTTATCCATTAACACCAGACAACCAAAAGATGAGCAGAGATTTTTTATTTTATCTACTGTTATCTGATCTGTTTACGCAATATGCAATTGAAGGCTCTAGTCGAGCAGGAATGCCAAAGGTCAACCGTAACCATTTATTCAACTTTGAATTCTACTTGCCCCCGATTGATGAACAAAAATCCATATGTGAATCTCTGGATGCCTTAGTTGAAAAGACTAATGAAGTGAGTAAAGAGCTGACTGGCAAATTGTCTTATTTAGCAGGCCTGAAGGCTTCAATTCTCGATTCAGCTTTTAAAGGCGAGCTCTAAGGAGGGAGTATGGCATTCGATACCACAGTTTTTGAACAAAAAGAGTTCAGAGAAGCAATCAATAAACTCGAAGAATTGCTCTCACATTCAAAAGCGGTTCTGTTAGGTGCAGGGGCGAGTTTTTGTGCTGGTCTTCCATTAACAAACCAGTTAACAGAAAGTGCACTAATAAGTGACAAGCTCTCCGCTGATTCAAAGCAGGTATTGACTGCCATACAAAACTCTTTTGCTGGCGCAAATCCAGATTCGCACATTGAAGACTACCTAAGCGAGCTGATCGATTGGCTTGCCATCACGGCTCGTCGAGCAAATCGCAATGTAACAACGAGCAAGGTGGCTATTGGTGGCTCTGAATATAGTAACAACCAGCTATTGCAAGCGATAAACGAGATAAAACTAGCGATTTTTGACGTAATCAATATTGAAGTAGATTCTGCTGTACATGAGCGGTTTGTTCAGGCATTGCATCGACCAATGCGACCAGGCAAAGACAACCAGTCGAGCACCATCGATTATCTAGTGATGAACTACGACACGTTAATTGAAGACTCACTCGCACTATCACAATTGAGATATGCCGATGGTTTAGAAGGCGGTGTGTCAGGATGGTGGAACCCTTCGACGTTTGAACAGAACAATCTAGATGCCCGAGTATTTAAGCTACATGGTTCCATCAATTGGGCTGAACATACTTCTTCATCAACACCATTGCGTATTGCTCCACATTTGAAGCGCAGCCAAGATCAAGCTGCAAAGATTATGATTTGGCCTGCATCGACTAAATACCGTGAAACACAACTCGATCCCTATGCGAACTTAATGCACAAAGCGAGATCAGTTTTGAACCCGCGAGGTGGTAGCCAGCGGGTTTTGTTGATCGCCGGTTATAGTTTTGGTGATGCGCATATCAACCTAGAAATCGAACGCGGTTTAAGGGCTTCAAATGACAATTTAACCGTGATTGCGTTTACGAGCGACTCTGAGCCTAGTGGCGTGCTGCAAACTTGGTATGAAGACAGCTCGATCAACGAACAAGTACTGATTTTTTCCGATAAAGGTTTTTATCACGCCGATCACAAGGCAACCTCAGAAAATAGCATTGAATGGTGGAAGTTTGAAAACCTAACCCAGATCCTTGAAGGAGGTATTTGATATGGATAACAAATACCTAAAACCCATTGAGAATCTCTCTATCGGTAAAATTATTGAGGTAGATGGCTCGCGTATTATCGCCGAGCTCGACCCTACTATTTCAGATCTGTCCCGAGTATTTGCTGGTGAAAACTATCCAATTGGGCAATTTGGCTCAATCATCAAAGTTCATTTTGGCCGCCGCTCTATTTATGGTTTAGTCAGTCGATTACGTATGAAGGCTGACTACCAGCTAGAAAAGGGCTTGCCTGCCGCATCTTCAGATGAACGCATTATCGAAGCTGACTTGTTTGGAGAGGGTGAGTGGCGGAGGAAAGGTGAAGATGAGTTTGCCCTTGAGTTTGAACGCGGTGTTGCTACTTATCCACTACCGCAGCAAACCATTTATCTGACACCCAAATCAGAGCTTAGGTTTATTTACGGAGACGCCAAAGGTGCGGTTATTCAACTTGGCGAGCATGTTGGCTCTGGCGGTGCACCTTGTTACGCTGAGTTGAATGAATTATTAGGTAAGCACACTGCCATCCTTGGCTCCACCGGTGCCGGTAAATCAGGTACTGTGGCGGCAGTTATTCACAGTATCCTCGAACGTGGTCAGATAGCCAATCATGAGCACTGGCACCCACAAATTATTATCCTTGACCCACATAATGAATACGGCAAAGCGTTCCCTGCACACCAACGTTTATCAACCGATGAAGGTTCACTAAAACTACCGTATTGGTTACTCGATTTAGAAGAGTCGTTAAGCTTGTTTATCGGCAAGACCGAGTTTGCAGCAACATCACAATCAAACATAATTAAAAATGCCCTAATAGCGGTTCGTGAGACAGCAGCTGGACAGCTTGGGCTTGATAATAATCAGTTAACGGTTGACTCGCCGATCCCTTACATTATTGGAAGTGCAGAAGGCTTAGATCATTTCGGATTCAAAGATGGAGCACGATACGAAGAAGGATTAATCGGTGCCATCAACGCGCAGCGACCAGAAAACAAAGATAAAAAGCAGCATGAGGATTTTAGTCGAGTTATTCGAAAGATAGATTCATTGCTAAAAGATGGTCGACTCAAATTCATGATGGAAAGTTGGGATGGTGACAAAGATCCGTTACCTACAATCGTCAATCAGTTCTTAACGCAGCAAACCACAGTGCAGATTGTTGACTTGTCTGGTGTACCCAATGAAGTGGCAGGGGTAGCTAGCGCTGCAATAGCGAGAATCGTGTTTCAGCTTAAAGTCTGGCAAACCGAAGCTGAACGGCAAAATAGCCCTGTACTTTTGGTGTGCGAAGAGGCACACCGATACGTACCGAATCGTGGTGAAGCTCAGTATGAGGCAGCGCAGTCTGCAATTCGTCGAATTGCGAAGGAAGGCCGTAAGTATGGCGTTGGTCTGTTACTCATTTCTCAGAGACCGAGTGAAGTTGAGGCAACGGTGTTATCGCAATGCAACTCATGGATTGTACTTCGAATAACCAATGATGCCGACCGTGAACATGTTCGTAGTGTGTTACCGGATTCGATGTCTGGCTTAACAAAAATGCTCTCCGGTTTAAGACGTCAGGAGGCCATATTTGTCGGACAAGCAGCAACGTTACCAACTAGAGTGATGATTCGCAGCTTATCTGATGACCAGTTGCCTCGCTCAAATGATGTTAATTTCGATAAAGGTTGGCAGCAACAGGCGATGACAATCGAACAAATTGGTGATGTGGTTACGAAGTGGCGCTATCAGTCAAAGTAAGCCCTGTCCATATTTACACATAATAGCCGGGAGCTTGATGCTCCCGTTCTTTTTTATTTTTTGTGCCATATTGCTATGCCGATTTCGACGCAGACAACGGCACTACGTTGGCAACCGTCAGAGCTTGCAACTTCTCGCCCCACGCTTGCAGTACCACTAACTGCTCTTCAAGGTAATCATGATGGTTGTATACCCGCAACATGCCTGGTAGCTGGTGGCCAACCGTTTTTTCGATCGCCACGATATCTAGCCCCATTTCGCTGCAACGGCTGATAAACGTACGGCGCAGATCGTGTGGTGAGAAACGTTCAAAATCATCCGGTAAATTACGTTTGATTAGCGCGCGTACTGCTGCGGGTTCTTGAACCTTATCGGCCAAAAGCTGAGGCCAAACAAGTTTCCATTTACTAGGTACGCTCTCACGCTGCTCTTTAAGAAGTGCCAGCAGGTAATCACTTAATGGCACTTTTCGGCTCTCCTGGCTTTTGGTGTGACGATCCTCTGAACTGGCAGGTAACAACCATACCTTCTCTTGCAAATCTACCTCACTCCAGCGCATTTCAAGCACGGCACTAATACGTTGCCCACACCCGATCAAAAACTGCATTAAACGGACGTTTGAGGGCTCTGTACGCCAAGAAGGCAAACTGGTTAGCAAAGTCTTCAACTCTGAAAAGCTCAAATTGCGTTTTGTGACCTTAGAGCCACCACCGACATCCTTGGATTTCAAATGTGGTGCAGGGTGAGCGCCGAGCATATTCAAAGCTAGCGCATGGTTGAGCACCTGATTGATTATTCTATGGCATGCACTAATCGCACCCGCCTTTCTTTTTCCACTCTCATCAACCTTGGCATCAAACACTTTATTGAGATCATGAATTCTCAACTCTTCTAGTTTGATGTGACCTAGAAACGGTTTGATATCGCGGGTGTAGGTTGCCCTCGCCTGTTCTCCCCGCAGCTGCTTAGATAAACGCTTTTCATCAAAACTGGCAAAAGCATCGTCAAAGGTTTTCGCTTCCTCTTGCTCGCGCTGCTCTCGCGCTAGTTCCAGCTTCGGATTCTTATTATTTTCCAGCCAACTGCGGTAACGCCCCGCTTCTGTTCGAGCCTGTTCAAGTGTCATCCCCGTTTCCGGTTTCAACTTAACATACCGCCCCATAGTGATTTTTTCGTGTTTTTTGCCAACCTGAAAGCGAAAGATCCAAGTCATAGTGCCCGTTGGGCGAACACGAATATTCAATCCTTCAATTTTCTTATCTGGAACTAAGTATTCTTTGTTTTGTGCTTTCAATGATTGCAACGTGGCATTGGTGCTAATTCGCTTGGTCATGGTTTAAAAACCTCTGCATTTCTGGGTACGGCTCTGGGTACGGCGTGGGGTACGGGGAAAGACGAGTTTTCATTGTACGGCTAAAGACACCCCTGGACAATCAACAATTAAAATTCAAATAAAAACAATAAATTAAAATACAGACCTGGATTTTAGAAGACGCCACAAGATTCAGAGTTCGATTTACCCACCACATGGAAGCGGGCGTGCTATTGGAACGCAAAGCGTAACCCACCGCGTCAAATACAAAAAAAGCGAGCTCAATGGCTCGCTTTTTAATTTGATTCGTTTTGCTTATTCCGCAGAAGTCTTCTTGCTGACAAAACCTAGCTTCTTACCAATCCATGCGAGTAAGATCATTGAAACCATGATCGCAAAGAAGTTTGAGCCTGCTTCTGGGTATTGCGCTTTAATAAACGCAGAGTGACCAAACGCACCTACGAAGAAACACGCCAAGCCAACTAATGGGATATCTTCTGATACCGGATTATTTAGGTACTCTTGGTAAAGAGCTTGTACAGCCAGTACGAGTGCAATCAATGGGAAGATTGAAAACGATACTTCACTCATGGTCAACCATGACAACAAAGCATCACCACACATACCTGCAACCAGTGCCAAAATCAGCGTTTTCTTTTCAGATTTATTTCCATTCGACATTATTCTATCCCGCCTTTTAATCGGTTACGTTCACGTTCTTTGCGATACCAATAGGCCCCTTTGGCTATCATTCGCAATTGCATGATCAATCGCTCGGCGAGTTCATCGCGCTCACGTCGATCTAAATCTAAAGCTTCAGCCCCCGAACTGAAAACCAAAGTCACAGACGCTTCTGCTTGAGTATACGCCTCTTCTCTGGTCACGCCGGTGCTCATTAAATACTCGGTTAATTCTGCCGCAAAATGCTGGATTTCTCGAGCAACAGCGGTACGAAATTCAGCAGAAGTGCCGGAGCGCTCACGCAACAACAAACGAAAAACGTTCGGACTACTTTCAATGAATTCCATAAAGGTTTCGACCGAGGTACGAATTACGCTACCTTCTTTCACAATACGTTGACGCGCCTGACGCATCAGTTGGCGTAGTAGCAAACCGCCTTCATCAACCATGGTTAAGCCTAGCTCATCCATATCTTTGAAGTGACGGTAAAAAGAAGTCGGTGCAATCCCTGCCTCTCGGGCGACTTCTCGCAAGCTAAGGCTGGAAAAGCTGCGATCCGCACTTAATTGACTAAATGCCGCATCGATCAATGATCGACGTGTCTTCTCTTTTTGTTGTGCGCGGATTCCCATCGATTTCATTCTTAACTTGCTCTTTTTCTGTAGGGTACAAGAGCCTCAATATAACGCAATTTGCTCCTACGGAGAAAGATATGTTGCTTCGCTCGCTCTGAGCGCCGAGAACGTTACTATTGGCATGCATCTAATTGCAATGTTCTCGATGCAATTTATAGACATACAACATACCAAATCATCCTTTTGTTCGATTCTGCGTGATCACTTCCACTCTCTAACAGGCATTACGTGTACCAATAGAGTAAATGAGTTAAAATCGCGCTAAAGCAATGTTAAGCAAATATAACAAGGAAGGCATCATGGCGCATGTTAATCACTATGACGTGATCGTAATCGGTAGTGGCCCTGGCGGAGAAGGGGCTGCAATGGGATTAACCAAAGCGGGACTGAATGTTGCCATTGTCGAGAAAGAAAGCAGTGTCGGCGGCGGTTGTACTCACTGGGGTACCATTCCATCAAAAGCACTGCGTCATGCCGTTAGCCGCATCATCGAATTTAATAGCAACCCGCTATTTTGTCGAAACAACACCAGCGTTCATGCAACATTTTCTGACATTTTAGGTCATGCTAAATCGGTCATTGATAAGCAAACTCGACTTCGTCAGGGCTTTTATGACCGTAACTCATGCACACTTTTGTTCGGAACCGCGCGATTTATCGATAACTACTCAATTGCAGTGATGCAAAGCGACGGTACAGAAGAAATCTATTCTGCGGATAAGTTTGTCATCGCGACGGGTTCTCGCCCGTATCAGCCTAACGACGTAGATTTCTTGCATGAGCGCATCTACGACAGTGATTCCATTTTGAGCCTGAAACACGACCCTCGCCATATCATCATTTACGGTGCGGGCGTTATCGGTTGTGAATACGCTTCTATCTTCCGCGGCCTTGGAGTGAAAACCGACCTTATCAATACCCGCGACCGCTTGTTGGAGTTTTTGGATAACGAAGTGTCAGATGCGCTGTCTTACCACTTCTGGAACAGCGGTGTGGTAATTCGTAATGATGAGACCTATGAAAAAATCGAAGGCACAGAAGATGGTGTGATTATTCACCTACAATCTGGCAAGAAGATGAAGGCTGACTGCTTGTTGTATGCGAATGGTCGAACAGGTAACACCGATAAGTTGAATTTGGGTGCAGTGGGTCTGGAAGCGGACTCTCGCGGACAACTAAAAGTAAACCGTAACTACCAAACCGATATTGAACACATTTACGCTGTAGGCGATGTCATCGGTTACCCTAGCCTTGCAAGCGCCGCTTATGACCAAGGGCGATTTGTCGCACAAGCCATTACGAAAGGTCAGGCAGAAAACTATCTGATTGATGATATTCCAACGGGTATCTACACCATCCCAGAGATTAGCTCTGTGGGTAAAACCGAGCAAGAGCTAACAGCTGCGAAAGTACCGTATGAAGTAGGACGCTCTTCGTTCAAGCATCTAGCTCGTGCACAGATCGCAGGAAAAGACATCGGTAGCTTGAAGATATTGTTCCATCGTGAAACCAAAGAAATTTTAGGGATTCACTGTTTTGGCGAACGTGCCGCGGAAATTATCCACATCGGTCAAGCCATTATGGAGCAAAAAGGCTCAGCGAATACCATCGAGTATTTCGTCAATACCACCTTCAACTATCCAACAATGGCCGAAGCGTATCGTGTCGCTGCGTTGAATGGTTTGAACCGCTTGTTCTAATCTATGCTTCTTGATAGCAGACAGAAAAACAGCAGGCTTGGACCTGCTGTTTTTATATCAACATTGTGCTAGGAAGGTATCCTTGTGCCATTGGTAGAGAAAGATAACCCCTAAACCAATACCCCGCATCAACATAAAGCTCGTCATTGCAAACCACAGCGCGTGATTTTCCCACTCGGCGAATAAGTAAAAGACAACGAAGAAACTGCTGGTCGCGACAAACATACTATTGCGCATGTCTTTGCCTTTGGTTGCACCGACAAAAATGCCATCCAATAGAAAGCACCACATCGACGCAAGTGGCATCACCACCAGCCAAGGTAGATACACCGCTGCTTGCTGTTGTACCGTCTCAATTGAAGTGATCATGGCGATCAACTCCGATCCCGCCAAACCAAAGAGCGCGGTCAGTCCTAAGCAAATAACCAAACTCCAAAAGAAAGTGCCGACAAGCGATGCACTCAATTGTTGCCTATCTTTGGCACCAATCGCCTTCCCGACCATGGCCTCCATTGCATAAGCAAAGCCATCCATGCCATACGAGATAATCATCAGGAAGCTCATCAGAACCGCATTTGCAGCGACAACCTCATCACCAAAGCTCGCGCCTTGGAACGTCATAAAGCTAAAAGCCGCTTGCAGACACAAAGAGCGCAAGAAAATATCGCGATTCAATTTCACGAAGCGCCCTAAACCATGTTGAGTGCTGGCTAGCAACTTTTGAGGTGATGGTAATTGTCTCTCTCGCCAGGTTTTCCAGACACACATGAGACCAAAACCCATGCCTGAGTAGTCAGCAATCACTGATGCCAGCGCAGCGCCTTCTACTTTCCACCCCAAACCAATCACAAACAACAAATCGAGGGCAATATTAGTCACGTTGGTGATGATCACCATCCACATTGGTGCTTTGGAATTTTGCGTTCCGAGCAGCCACCCCAACAACACAAAGTTCATTAGCGCTGCGGGGGCACTCCACACACGGATAGAGAAATATTGCATGCCGTAGTGTTTTACCTCTGCGCTGGCGTCACTCCAGCCAAAGATCAAATCAGCAATCGGGTTATGGGCAATAAGGAAGACTAACGCAAACAGCAGCGCCATAAGTGAGCCTTGCATAAACACCAAGGCAAGTTGCTTTCGGTCTTCACCGCCATAGGACTGCGCCGCCAACCCAGTAGTCGACATACGCAAAAAACCAAGCAGCCAAAACGTCACGCTGATCATGGTGCTGCCCAACGCAACACCACCCAAATACCAAGCGTGGTCTAGATGACCAATCACCGCAGCATCGACCAAACCGAGCAATGGAACAGTAATATTCGACAGCACCATAGGTATCGCTAAAGCTAAGACTTGGCGATGAACTTTTGGGTTAGATAAAGGAGAGAAGATTGAATTTGTCACAGGCACCTCATCAGTAAGATCGACGAGTGTACCTGAGCGCTTAACGACTAGCCAATTACCACTTGATGTGAACGAGGACTGGCGTGAGGCGATGCTTCAACATTGGAATCTTATTAAGCCAACGCTGCCAAGCTTTCCAACGAGAACAGAATCTATCGAATGGCGAGAAAGCTTTCACCCACTGTGCCCATGGTAACCATTGCAATATCTGTGCTGCAGGCGCTTCAAAGCCATGAGCATAACGATCAGAGCCAAGCTTTTGCCCCCACTTGGTTTCCGTTAAATCTCCTGCCAGCACCATACATAGTTCAGCAGAAACAAAATGTCGACCCAAGGTTTGAATAAATTTCGCGACTTGACGCTCTGTGCAATCGAGCAGTGCCATTTCACATAAAATGAGCACCGGTGCTTGCTCTGGAATGGCTAACGTCTCTAGCCACGACATTTTATCCACACTGCCACAGCGATGTTCATAGCGTTCATTTTTGTGGAACAAGCGCTGACGCCATACCAAATTTTCCGTCACATCCAGCTCTATCCAATGGCAGCGTCCATTATCCAAGCGATAAAAGCGGGTATCCAGCCCCGCTCCGACATTGATTATCCAAGCATCGGGATACTGCTGTAAGAAGTGACTAACCTGCTGGTCACAAAGCTGAGTCAGCGTCACGTGCAGCAATTGCTTCTGCGCAATATCACCACTCAAACAATCCGGCGCCATCTTACAGCTCAAACACGCTTTAGCAGCTATCGGATCGTACACCAAGCCATTGTCGACCATGCTTTCACGGCTACGCAATAACAGTGGCTTTAATAAATGGTTAGGAACTTGATGTTTAGACTGAGACATGGGCATTTCCTGCGCCAGAGAGAAAACATAGACATTGAAATAGATGATAATGAATATCAATTACATTATCAAGCTTATAAATTGGTCAAAACAAACAAGGTCAAGATGATGATCAAGCTTTTGGAGGAAGTAGAAAAAGAGAAAAGAAGAGAAAAGACAGCCCAGATCAACTGGGCTGCTTAAACACACTTACATCCAATCGGTATTGCGAATAATACCAACGGCTAAGCCTTCAATCGTAAGGTGCTGAGACGTTAAGTCCACTTGAATTGGGGCAAACTCTTCATTCTCAGCATGCAGTAATATGGTTGAACCTTTGCGCTCCAAACGCTTCACAGTCACATCATCATCAACACGCGCAACGACAACTTGACCGTCTCTCACGTCTTGGGTTTTATGCACCGCGAGCAAATCGCCATCCATAATCCCGATGTCTTTCATACTCTCGCCATTTACACGAAGTAAGAAATCCGCTTGCGGTTTGAACATCGCAGGATCGACTTGGTAGTGCGCCTCTACGTGCTCTTGAGCCAAGATTGGCTCACCCGCTGCGACTTGACCAATCAAAGGCAAACCCTGCTCATCATTGGCTGCGTCTTCAAGCAGGATACGAATCCCACGAGAAGCGCCTGGAATAATTTCAATTGCTTGCTTACGAGCAAGCGCTTTTAGGTGTTCCTCTGCGGCATTCGCAGAGCGGAAGCCAAGCTCACGCGCAATCTCTGCACGAGTTGGTGGCATTCCGGTGTCATCGATTTTACTTTTAATCAAATCGAAGACTTGTTGTTGGCGTGGCGTTAACGGCTTCATGTCTCACCTGTCTTTTTATACAGTTAACTGTGAGTATATCCAGTAAATGCTCAAATGAAAACCCAATTGGTTGTTTTTTAATTTATTTGTGGGGAGCTTTCAGCTTACCGATTAAGTTCATTCTTTATTCGTTTAAAACACCGACTTTTCAGTTAATCAAGTCAAAGCAATAACTTAGGGGTTCGACTAATTTACAGCCAATAAAATTAAAAGGTTTGACCAGTTTCTGGTATCCTTGCAGCGCTTAAATTTTATCGCCTAGGCTTATTTCTATTGCCGTACTCATCTCTTTTTATAGAGAAGACATGCAAAGCGGAAACTGAAATAAGGTTAGGCCTGTTTGAATACCTATTGAGGCTGTGAACTTTATGTCTTCTGGACAATCATTTTCACGTTCATTACTAAAACTACCTTTATCGGTACTGGTAAAGGGCACCACAATCCCGTCGAACCCGATTGAAGATCTGAACATCGACCTAACTAAACCGATTGTATATGCCCTGCCGTTCCGCTCGAACGTGGATTTGCTGACACTGCAAAAACAAGCCATGAGCCTTGGTCTACCCGACCCGCTCAGCCCGCTGGAAATCAATGGCAAAACGCTGAACCGTTTCGTCTTTATCGCTGCGCGTCCAACTGTGATGAACAACGATAATGATGTCCCAACAGATTCTGTCTCTCTGTTCACTGACTTACTGGAACTGCACAAGCTGGATAGTGAGTTGGATGTTCAAATGATCCCTGCAACCGTGCTTTGGGGTCGTAAGCCAGGTAAAGAAGAGAACCAAAAGCCTTACCTTCAACCGATGAATGGTCCGCAAAAAGCCAAAGCGGTAATGGCGGCGGGACGCGACTGCTTAGTTCGCTTTAGTCCTGTGGTATCTCTGCGTTATATGGCAGACTCTCACGGTACCGACAGCGCAATTGCGCACAAACTGGCTCGCGTGGCGCGTATCCACTTCTCACGCCAGAAACTGGCTGCTTCAGGCCCAAACCTGCCACAACGACAAGTGTTGTTTGCTCGTTTACTAAAATCTCCAGCTATTGAACTGGCGATTGCTGACGAAGCCAAGAGCAAAAACATCTCGATTGATAAGGCACGTAAAGAAGCCCACGACATCATGGATGAAATCGCCGCCGACTTCTCCTACAGTCTGGTGAAAAACGGCGACCGCATCCTGAGTTGGTTATGGACAAAACTATACCAAGGTTTGCACATCAATAACGCCTCGACTGTGCGTCGTTTAGCGCAAGACGGCCACGAAATTGTGTACGTTCCGTGTCACCGTAGTCACATGGACTACCTGCTGTTGTCTTATGTTTTATACCATGAAGGCATGGTGCCTCCGCACATTGCGGCAGGCATTAACTTGAACTTCTTCCCGGCCGGTCCGCTTTTCCGTCGTGGTGGGGCGTTCTTTATTCGTCGTAGTTTTAAAGGCAACAAACTGTACTCAACCATTTTCCGTGAGTATCTAGCTGAGCTGTTTGCCAAAGGCTATTCAGTCGAGTACTTCAGTGAGGGTGGTCGTTCACGTACAGGTCGCTTACTGCAAGCGAAAACGGGTATGCTGGCTATGACCATCCAAGCAATGCTACGTGGTCTAAACCGCCCAGTAACACTAGTGCCGGTCTACATCGGTTACGAGCACGTAATGGAAGTAGGCACTTACGCGAAAGAGCTGCGTGGCAAACGCAAAGAGAAAGAAAACGCAGGGCTTGTACTGCGTACTCTGCGTAAACTGCGTAACTTTGGTTTGGGCTATGTGAACTTCGGTGAGCCAATTCAGCTCAACCAATACTTGAACGAGCATGCTCCTGAGTGGACGAAAGACATCGACAGCATGGGTGGTAACAAACCACAATGGATGAATCCTGTGGTGAACGACCTCGCTAATAAGATGATGACGCACATCAATGATGCGGCGGCGGCAAACGCGTTGACCTTGTGTGCAACCGCACTGCTTGCTTCTCGTCAACGTGCACTTTCTCGTGACTCGCTGATCAACCAGATCGAGTGTTACTTAAAGCTACTCAAAAATAATCCGTACTCAAGCACCTCCACTATCCCTACCGAAAGTGCTGAGGAGTTGGTCGATCATGCAATTTCGCTTGATAAGTTCGTGATTGAAACCGATAGCATGGGTGACATCATTTCGCTGGACCGTAGCCAATCGATCCTGATGACTTACTATCGCAACAACATCATTCACTTGTTCGCTCTGCCGTCATTAATTGCCCAAATGCTCATTCGTCAGCGCAACCTTTCGGTAGCCAAGATTCAAGCGAATGTCGCGCAAATCTACCCATTCTTGAAGAAAGAGCTGTTCTTAAGTTACCAAGAAGACGAGTTAGATGAATTGGTCGTTAAAACACTGCATGAATTTGCCGATCAGAAAATGATTAGTCTGGATGGTGATAAGCTAGAGATCAATCAGTCGAACAACCAGCCTTTGGTTCTGTTAGGTCGCACGATAACTGAAACGCTGCAACGCTACTCTATCGCGATGAACTTGCTTGTTGCTTACCCTGAACTCGGTAAATCGGACCTAGAGCAGAAGAGCCAAGATATTGCTCAGCGCCTAGGGCGTTTGCACGGTATTAATGCGCCAGAATTCTTCGATAAAGGTGTGTTTACCGCGATGTTCAATACGCTCAAACAGCAAAAATACCTCGATAACGATGGTAACTGTGACACGAAGAAAACGCAGCAATTTGCACGACTACTGTTCACTCTGCTTTATCCAGAAGTGAAACTGACGATCGAAGAGAGTATTCACCAACTTCGGTCGTAACCGTTTTATCTTCTTTCAATAAGAAAAAGGCATCCAATCGGATGCCTTTTTCTATTTCTTCGCTTACCAAAATGCGACCAGTAACCCTATCGCTATCACCATGCCAACATAATTGTTGTTAAGGAAAGCCTTAAAGCACAACTCACGCTCACGGTGACGAATTAAGTGCTGCTGATAAACAAACAACGACGCTGCAATCAAAAGGGTCCAGTAGTAACTTTGTCCCAATTGGTAGAACTGCCCTAACCAAACCAACATCGCGAGTGTAATCAGTTGCAACACACCAATAATAAGCTTGTCATGACGACCAAACAGAATTGCCGTCGATTTAATGCCAATCTTTAGATCATCATCTCGGTCTACCATCGCATATTGAGTGTCGTACGCAATGGTCCACAAAGCGTTAATGAGGAACAAAAACCAAACAATCAATGGTAATTCCCCAGTTTGTGCAGCCCACGCCATTGGAATCGCCCAGCTAAAAGCCAAGCCTAAAAATAGCTGTGGAATATGAGTGTAACGCTTCATAAATGGATAGATGAACGCCAACACAATGCCAGCGAAGGATAGCTGAATCGTCAGCGGGTTCATGGTCAGCACTAACAAAAACGAGCTGATACCCAAAACCAAAAATAATCCAATCGCTTCTTTTGCTGTCACTTTCCCTGATGGCAGTGGACGTTGCTTAGTACGCTTTACATGGCCGTCGACTTTGCGATCTGCAAAATCATTAATCACGCACCCCGCACTACGCATTAGGAAAACACCCAATACAAACACGATGAATACATCCCAACTTGGCATCCCTTGGGCTGAGATAATTAGCGCCCAAATCGTTGGCCACATCAGTAACAGTGAACCAATCGGGCGATCCATGCGCATCAGTTGCCAATATGCTTTGGCTTTTTCTGCGGACATTTACACTGTCTCCTTAGCGTAAACTGGTGAATTAGATAAGAATAACTCGGCGACTAGCATCGGTTTGTGATTCATCCACAACCTTGAGCGTCGCGCTAACAAACGTCCTTCTGGTACGGCTACCCATCCCATTTGTAAAGAGTCTCGCTCAACGTTATCTGCGCTGAACACTGTTAATCCTAATGGGATATCCCCTTGTTGAGCCAAATCATACTGCTGATCAACTAAGGTTGAGCGAGGAATCAATGTCCGCCCAATAACCCAGTTATTATTGTCACCGCACAAAATTACCTCTCTCAGTAAGCAATCTTGTTCGGACAATAACTGGCTTTCGTCCTGTTTTAATGTCGCTGCAGTGACGATCTGATTTTGTAGCAATTCTACCGTTAACGCTTGGCAGTGCTGTTTTAAACGACGTGACAAAGACCCTTGCTCTTCAAGCCAATGCTTGGCAAATTCATTTGGAAATTCGAATTCTTCGGGGTTTTGCCACTCTACTTCCAATAAAGAAGCAAGATAGAGTGATGTTGGCTGATTCATACTAGTATTCAATTGGAGGCTTTATGCGTACAATAAAGCAACAACTTACCGTCCATAGTAATGTATGTAACCGTAAGTTCCGTTATTTGTTATAGACGGCCCATTGTATCAAGACTGAAGCGATTCGAATATCGCGATCCAGAGAAAGAAAAGTTAGAAATATGTACAAACGTTATATAGCCCAAATTATTTTTGCGTTAACCATACTATTCGCCGCACCAAGTTGGGCTGAAACGGAAGAAGCTGGACCTAAGTTGGCATACTTTACCCTAGAGCCTGATCTCACTACTAACTTTTACACCAAAGGCAAAAAGTTAGGTTATGTGCAAGTGCGCATCGACATCATGGTAATGAGTCAACAAGATTTATCAGTTGTTGAGCATCACCAACCTTTGATTCGCGATGCAGTGATTGAATTATTGGGTAAGCAAACAGAAGATACGATTAAGTCCCTTTCTGGCCGAGAAGATCTGCGCAAAACTTTAGTGACGACCCTCAACGAAACGCTTTTGCCTGAAACAGGTAAAACCATCATTGCCGATTTGTTGTTTACAAAATACCTTTATCAATAAACCCAAATCCGTTTTGAACATAAAAAAGACCGCTCTTGAGCGGTCTTTTCATTTCATCTGCTTTAGGCTTGCTGTTGGTATTTCATCTTGCCTGAATCAAACAGCGCAATCGCCATCCCCGACAGTAGCCCAACTAAGTGAGCGGTGTTTGCAATCGCCATAAATGGCTGCACAAAACCAAGAACTAACCATACCAACATAAAGACGATGATTGGCTTGGGTAGCGTAAGGCCTAAATGTGGCAAGCGGTAACCCAGTATCCACAAATAACCAAGCAGTGCATAGACCACGCCAGACAAGCCGCCGAAGTTAGCCCCTTCAACATAGAACTGGCCTGCCCCTGAAAGCGCTGCCGACACCACAAAGAGTTGCAATAGCTTACCGGAACCGAGACGACGTTCGATGTCGCCACCCAACTGCCACCACCATAGTAAGTTAAACACGATGTGAGTTACTGAAAAGTGCAGTAACGCATGACTTAGCCATCGCCACACTTGCCATTGTTGCCCCTCAAAAGCCGGGAAGTGCAACAACTTAAACACGCCATTGCCAAAGCCAAACATTTGTAACAAGTAGATGATGATACAGACTGTCATGATCAGCAAAGTCATGGGGCCAGCTTTCGCTTTGACCATGCTTATGATACTCGGGCTGGAATAATGAAATGTGCTCTTACGAGTATCGGCAACGTCCCACGAGGCTGCGCTGTATTTTGAATCAGACGGATTAGCAAGGAACTGCTTAAGTTCGGCTTCCGCTTCTATTTCATGCTGGCTATCAGTCAGCCACAGCGCAAACTGCCCATCTCCTTCTGGCATCATTTCGATGTCAATTTGGCGAGAGGCCATATAATCAATAAAGGCTTGCGCCATACGTGGATTATTTAACGTTACCAATCTCTTCATTAACTTCTCACTATCGGTAGTTCTGCTCGATGCCAGGCTTCAAAGCCACCATCTACACTGTACACCTGTTCAAAGCCTTGGTTAACCAAATATTGCGCTGCACCTTGGCTACTAATGCCGTGGTAACACATCACTAGAATAGGTTGTTCGAACTCCACTTCATCCATAAACGCAACGATCGTATCGTTAGTTAAATGATACGCGGACTCCGCATGCGCAACGGCAAACGATTGAGGGTCACGGATATCTACAAGCTTCGCATCACCCTGCTCGAGCAGCGCTTGCGCACCTTGTACATCGATATGCTTAAACTGATCCATTTACTTTCTCATTGTCTTATTAATATACCCAAGCAACCTCGAACCTAACGTACTAATCAGCACCCGTGGTACAGCATAAAATCCATATTTGAAGTTGCTTGGGTATACTGCCGCTATTGTAACCTATCCAACGGCAAACTTAGACACATGGATAATCAGGGTTTTCAAAAGTGTACACATTCCAACCATTTGTGGATAAAGCTGTGAATTGCGTTGATAAAGTGTATTTGGATCTTTTGATCCACAATATGTAGTGATGATCCTGATCTAACTGTGTGTATATCTATAACTATCCCCAGATGGAAAAGTGCTTGAATCCCTTACTTTGTCCGGGTTTCGAACAGTTGATAAATAATTACTTCACAGAGTTATACACAGGTAGCACATAAAATCCGGATCGCAAACGCTATCGATTTTCGATCGACAATAAAAAAGCCGAGATCACATGATCTCGGCTTTCTATGAAAATCTTACTTTCAATTAGCAGTGGAAATTAAAATTCACCCACGGCCAATTTTAGTTTCTTCATTGCATTTTTTTCTAGCTGGCGAATACGCTCGGCAGAAACACCGAACTCATCAGCTAAGTCTTGCAATGTTGCTTTCTCATCATCTAACCAACGAGAACGCACGATGCGCTGACTACGCTCATCCAAACTCGCTAATGCATGACCCAAGCGATTGTTGGTGTGCATTTCCCAGTTGGCGGCTTCAATGTTGTCGGCCACATCAGACGATTTGTCTTCTAGGTATAGCATCGGCGCTGTGTAAGCGTTTGAACTGTCGTCTTCATCAGTTGGCATATCAAAGGTTGAATCCACCGCCGCTAAGCGTGATTCCATCTCGCGAACTTCAGAAGGCTCAACACCTAACTCGCGCGCAACGGTTTCCACTTCACCGTTGTTAAACCAACCCAAGCGCTTTTTCGACTTACGCAGGTTGAAGAACAATTTACGTTGCGCTTTAGTGGTCGCAATTTTCACGATACGCCAGTTACGTAGCACGTATTCGTGGATCTCTGCTTTGATCCAGTGGACAGCAAAAGAAACCAAGCGAACCCCTACTTCTGGGTTAAAACGCTTAACGGCTTTCATTAGACCGATGTTACCCTCTTGCACAAGATCCGCCATCGGCAAACCGTAGCCAGAGTAACCACGAGCAACGTGAACAACGAATCGTAGGTGCGAAAGAATTAGACCTTTTGCAGCCTCAATCTCACCTTTATAGTGTAATCGTTCTGCCAGCTCACGCTCTTCGTCTGCAGTCAGCATTGGGTAGCTGTTTACTGAGCGAATATAGCTATCAAGGCTATCTTGCGTGACTAGAGCCATCGGATACGCTTCTTTTGTCATTCAATTCCTCATCAATCTCTGATCTGGAGCATTACATTGCAATTTAGCTTCGATATCTTGAACTCAAAATGAACAAGTTTCAAGAAGGGGAAGCAATTATCCATAAACATTTGGTCTAAGCAAGGGTTCAAAATTAGCTAGTGCTAATAAAATCCAAGTAATAAGACCGCCATCACTTAAACTGGTTCAATTTCTTTTAAATGTCGTTGCGCAGAAAAACGCGCCGCAATACATCCCAAAAGACTCCCAATGATGATTAATAACAAAGATTCATCCCAACTTAGACCAATCAGGCGGAACTGGCTATCGTACAACGCAGCAAGGTCTTCCACCGCACTATTCATGACAATGGTCACTAAAGCCGTTACCAACCACGCAATAGTGGCACCTAACACGCCAAACCACATGCCTGTGTACAAGTAAGGGCGCAGAATAAAACTGTCCGTCGCACCGATCAGTTTCATGGTTTGAATCTCTTCTTTATTCGCCAGCACATTAAATCGCAATGTATTGCCAACGATTAAAAATACCGCACCGAGCATCAGTACTGTCAGGGTAATGACAATAATACTCGCGAGAGTTTTGATGGCATCAAGACGCGCCAGCCAGTCTTCGTCAAGTCTCACGTCGGTCACATCTTGTTGCTCTCGAACGTCTTTGGCTAATGACTGAATATCACTTTTTAGCTCCGAATCTGGCGTAATCACCAACACACCAGGTAGCGCATAGCCACTTAAAAGACTGATAGCTTGGTCGAACCCTGCATATTGGCTTAAATCAGATAGACCTTGTTGCGGTGAAATATATTCTACCTCTTTTACCAAAGGCCAAGTTTCAATTTGATCTTTGAGAACCATCACTCGCGCATCCGGCATGCCTTCAACTAAGTAAGCACTAACTTGTGAAGGAGAAGCGACATCTTCCGCTGCCCCCGCAACGTTTTTCCCCAATAGATACAAACAAGCTGGCATGGCAAGTGCCATGGAGATGACCGCTAGGGTCAGAATGTTGCCTAGTGGTCGTTGCCATAAGGCGCTAAAAGAGGATTTAGCTTGTTTTGCGTGGACAGAGAAAAAACCATCGGTATTCGCACGCTTGGCACTACGGCCTTTCCCCTTCTTTTGGGAGTGCTTGTTACCTGCCATAGTCTTCTACCTCACTTAGGAAGCCTTGGTTCAATTCAAAATGACGATACTGTGGGCGAGTGTTTACTAACCCCACATCGTGCGTGGCAAGTAAGATTGTCACGCCCGCACGGTTAAATTCTTCGAATAGACGCAACACACGGTTGGATAATTCTGGGTCAAGGTTACCCGTAGGCTCATCAGCCACCAGCAACGTTGGTCGATTAACCACAGCACGGGCAATACCGACGCGCTGTTGCTCACCACCAGAAAGTTGACTAGGTAGACAACGAGCTTTATCGAGTAAGCCCGTTTTATCTAACGCCGCAGAAACACGTCGTTTGATTTCGTTTTCAGAAATCGATTCGATACGCATTGGCAGAGCGACATTGTCGTACACACTGCGATCCATCAATAGGCGATGATCTTGAAAAACAATCCCAATATTGCGGCGCAAAAAAGGGATGTCTTTGCCTGGAATACGCGTGATGTCGTGGCCATTAAAATGGATTTTGCCATCGGTTGGTCGCTCTATCGCGCAGATCAATTTCAGCAAGGTACTTTTACCAGCCCCGGAATGTCCGCCTAAAAACGCCATTTCACCGCGCCTCAGGTGAAAATCGACTTTTTGCAGTGCTTGTCGACCACCTCGGTAAGCTTTGCTTACTTGCTGAAATTTGATCACCGTTGATTTCCTCTAACTCTTTTTATTCTTCACGACTAAACAGTGCGTCAATAAACTCTTGAGTTTCAAATGGACGCAAGTCTTCGATACCTTCACCCACACCAATGTAACGAATTGGAATACCGAACTGATCAGCAATAGCGAAAATTACGCCGCCCTTGGCTGTACCATCCAGCTTAGTCAAAGTAATCCCGGTTAGAGGGGCAACATCACTGAAAAGTTTCGCTTGGCTAATGGCATTTTGTCCTGTACCTGCGTCAAGCGTTAGCATGATCTCATGTGGTGCAGATTCATCAATTTTCTTCATCACACGTACAATCTTACGCAGCTCTTCCATTAGGTTCGCTTTGTTCTGTAGACGACCTGCTGTATCAGCAATCACCACATCCACACCACGTGCTTTTGCCGCTTCAATCGCATCATAGATAACAGAGGCACTGTCTGCGCCAGTATGTTGAGCAATCACAGGAACATTATTACGTTCACCCCACACTTGTAGCTGCTCAACCGCTGCGGCACGGAAAGTATCGCCCGCCGCTAGCATCACTTTTTTGCCTTGAGTTTGGAACTGCTTCGCTAGCTTACCGATGGTCGTGGTTTTACCCACGCCATTTACACCTACCATCAAGATGACGTAAGGCGTTTTGTTGCTATCGATTTCTAGTGGCTGTTCGACTTTAGAAAGAATCTCAGCCATTTCTTCTTTCAACAAACCATAAAGGGCTTCGCCGTCTTTCAGATCGCCACGTGTGGCTTTTTCTGTCAGGTTGTTGATGATTTTTGTTGTGGTATTCATGCCCACATCAGCAATAAGCAGTTGCTCTTCTAGCTCTTCAAATAAGTCCTCATCGATTTTCTTACCACTGAATAGACCGAAGAAGCCAGCACCAATATTTGCTTTTGTTCGGCTTAGGCTGCGTTTAAGACGAGCAAAAAAGCTTTCTGTTGGCTTTTCTTGTTCTTGAACACGAGGCGCGGCCGATACGACTTCTGGCTCTTCTGCTTCTGCTTCTGCTTCTGCTTCTGCTTCTGCTTCTGCTGGGGCAGCCTCTGATTGTTTCTCTTCTTCTTCAAGTTCTGGCGTTGCTTCCGCTTGCTCAGCAACCGCTTCGGTTTGCTGCTCTTCAGAAGGCGCTTCCACTGCTTCTTCTTTTACTGTTTCTTCAGTTTTTGGTTTTGGGCTTTGTTCTTCGTCACCAAAACCTAGCCACGAAAGTAATCCGCGCTTCTTTTTTTCCGTCATCTGGGGCTATCCTAGATTGTTCTTTTATCTATTAATGACTCTTTTTTGACAAGATTATTATCTGTCTAAAAAAGGCTAATGACAAAGTTCTGAAAACTTTCCGATTAGGTAATTCTAATCTTATTAGTGTTACACTCTGTCATCTTGAATATTCTGGGCTGTATCCAAGCTCCAAGCTCATTGCTTGGGCGATTAGATATAGTATCACTTTATTAGCGGTCAAAAAATCTATGGTAAGATGTCGCCAGCAAAACTCATCACAAAAAAAGCCAACAACGGGCTTTGTTCGCATTATTAGTGGCTTATGGAGAGGCAGAAAACTTCCTGTACACGATGCTGAAGGCTTACGCCCCACGACCGATCGCGTCAAAGAAACGCTGTTTAACTGGTTAGCTCAAGATGTACCACAGGCAAAATGTCTCGACTTGTTTGCTGGCTCTGGCGGCTTGGGATTTGAGTCAGCTTCGCGCCAAGCAGAGCAAGTGACCATGGTTGAGCTAAACCCACAAGCTTTCCAACAGTTACAAAAGAATGTTGCCTCTCTTAACGCGAACAACATCCAAGTGGTAAATACCGATGCACTGAGTTTTTTGAAGCAACCGGGTTCTGCTCACCATGTGGTGTTTATTGACCCACCGTTTCGCAAAGGTCTATTGGATGAGACCGTGGCTCTGCTAGAACAAAATGGCTGGCTCGCGGAAGATGCGATGATTTATATTGAAACAGAAAAAGAACTCAATATTGCCGACTTACCAGAAAACTGGCAATTACATCGGGAAAAAACAGCAGGCCAAGTGAGCTATCGTCTGTACGAACGTACCTCCGCATAACGCCTCGATTTAAAAGGATACTTAAATGAAAGCACTAATTATGCTGGCCAAAGCGGCTATCGCCTTTGTTTGGTTAGTATTAATCCTAAATATTTTTATGCCCTTTCCCGGCAATGCCGCGATTGCGCTATACATCATGACCGCTTTTTTGTTCATCATGCACGGTTTACAAATGGCCATCTTCATTGGTGCATTTGGCGACAAAATAAAAATGAGCAGTTGGGAAAAATATTCAATCCTGATTTTTGGTATTTTTGCCCTACTCGATATTCGTCGTAAACACATGATGTAATCGCTCAGATACGAAAAAGCCGCTCTTGTGAGCGGCTTTTTTTCTGCGTTTCGTTCGTCACCCAATGTAACTTTTTACACCATCCAAGAACATTTGAGTGGAGATCATCACCAGTAACAAGCCCATTAAGCGTTCTACCGCCTTCAAGCCACGTTCACCCAACAAGCGATTAAAGAAGCCATAAAACATCAGTATAAAAAATGTTGCGCCCCACGCAATTACGACTGATGCTGACATTTCCAACATTTTCTCTGGATGTTGCGAAGACAGTAAAAGCAAGGCTGCAATCACTGAAGGGCCCGCGATCATAGGAATGGCCATCGGAACAATAAAGGGCTCCTCGCCTGCTGCCAGTCCAGTGATGCTGCCAGCACTCGGGAAAATCATCTTAATCGCAATAATGAAGAGAATAATGCCACCTGAAATGCTGAGCGTTTCTGGCTGGACATGCAAAAAACTTAAGATGCTTTGTCCTGCAAACAGAAACAGCATCAAGATCAGTAAGGCAAACAGTAGTTCACGAATCAATACCTTACGACGACGCTTGGGATCGATATGTTTGAGAATAGACAACACAATCGGCAAGTTACCGAGGGGGTCCATGATTAGAAACAGCATGGTCGCTGCAGAAAGAATGTCCATATTCTGGCCTCACCTAAAAAATGGCGGCCAGTGTATAGCAAACTGACAACATGAGTATATGACTGAGGGCGAAAACACCATATTCACCCTCGATCTTAGCCGCCGTTTAGTGATTGCAAACTCGCGCCATATTGACCACAAACTTACCTTCAAGCTCACGAATTTTGTCGCGCTTGAGCAAAAATGCTAGTAATGCATCTAAGTCTAGATCATTCAGTTTACAGGTGTGAAAGCGAACGCTAGCGCCAAAGTGCTGTGTGAGGGCTTCGCGATCCATTGGTGTTTCTCTAAGTAGGTTTAGCAGCTCGTGAGCATGGATTTCACTCATTATTGACTCCAGTTATCAAGAACAATGCGTTCAGTTTACTGAAATCCTCAAGAGCTGCTTTGACTTAAATTAGTAAATGATTGAGGCAACAATGAGGGCATGAGCAAAAAAGTAACTACCACTCACCCACAAATAGGCGTGTTTCATCGGTTTTCGATAACCGTGTATCGCGTATGCCAGCGCCGAATAGATCAGAACTAAGGTTCCGCTAAAGCCGATAGCATTGGCGTAACTCGGCACTTGTAACCAAACTTCACCGGCTGCCCAAGCAAGTTGAACCAGCATCATCCCCATGATCACAACAGGGAATACCAGAGAGTCGAGTTGAGGCAGCAACAAAAAGAACGCCACGATACTCGCTGCAAGCAGCAGGGCCAACAGCCACCAGACAATCTCACCATTAAGCTGCACCCAAAATGACTTGCTGTAGCATACCTGGGCAACCAGATAAGCCGTAAAATAGATTAGCTTACGAGTTTTAAACGAGTGCAGCGTATCTGCCACCATAGACACAATAAGCCCACCCGCAATCCAGTAGGTATATGTTGCGGATGCACCTTGAGTTAACACCAACACAAGAAGAAGTAGCAGAGTAAAGATTTTAAACACGAGGGATTGTGTCGGGTTAGCTTGCTTTGCTCCCAACACGGAATACACACCTGATAGCCCTATCGCCAGCCAACTCCACATGCAGTATACACCTTTTACTTAAACTCGCCGCTAGTCTAGGTAGACCAGTTTTGATGTAAAGACACAATCTACGAAAGTTGGATCTCGCTAGCGATTCGAAACATTTTGTAACCCTCAGCCTACGTAATAATAAAGCCGATGAGCCAGAATGATGCCACTAAACATTGGGGCCAAGCTTTGCTCATCAGCCGAACCCATCAAATCACACGACACAATAACCAACGCTTTCTAAAACTATTTAACTGAAAAACAGATAAGTGCTCCAGGTAAGCCGCCATTTCACAAACTGACGATTAAACCACCAGGATGTATGTAATGCAGGCAACAAGAATAAATAACAGACACAAAATAGAAAATAGTCTTGGTAGCGCCCTAAGAGAGGATAAACTACTGATGACTAGGGGTAAAAACTAAGAAAACCGACCTTAATTCAGTAAAAAAAACATCAGACAAGAAAAGTAAGCCAATGATAAATAAAACCATAATTTCAATAACAGATAAAAGTGCGGACTTCATAAACCATAAAATCACTAAACACTTTTGAAGCCCATATTTTCTCATAAGGTAAGAAAATCTCACTCCATGCTTTCGATTTGACGATGCAACCTCATAGCACATTTTTTAATTTTCTCAATTTTTGAGAAATACAGACAAAATAAACACCCAACATACCATTCGAAACAAAAAACAATTACAAAGCCAACATCACAAACCATTTAGTATTATAAAATCATACACTTAAAACAAAAAAGAATAGAAATAAAACAATGTGAACACTTTAAATACAGCACAAAAAACATAGTTTCATTAGTCATAATCACGTAAAACCAGACAAGTTAAGTGTGGTTTTTGAAAAGATTAACTAGCATATGTTGATCAAACCCCAAAAACAGTGCTATATTAAATTCATCGAGTTCATCAAAGATTAAGGGGTAGTGTTATGATTTCATCTTCTCAAAAACAAGGGCTGGTTATGATTGCAGTGGTTGTGGGTTTAATGACACTGCCAATGATGTACTAACCCAATGATTTAAAATAAAAAAGGACGCAAATGCGTCCTTTTTTATTTATCTGTATAGCTCTACTGAATGTGCTTAGACAAAATATCCCAGTGCATATAGTAGAAACCAAGAGCGGCCAGCGTAATCAACGTCATTAGCAAAATTGCTGTACGCCAAATAAAGCGAGAGCTTCTTGGTGTCAGCTCTTTTTCACAAGCATCACATGCCGCCATAAAGCCTTTACGATCATCCAGCTTGTAATCGTCTTCGTGCACCACTTTGTTACGCACGGTTGCGATGAATCGAAGCTTTGCTATCACGTCATGCGGTAAACGTTCTTCACAACTATTAATAAGTTGGTGCAACCCTTTCCCTTCTGCATGGTACTGAGTACGCAAAAGTTTTTCGATCGTTCGGGTACGCATGACTACTTTTTCAATATCTGACATCGTAACCCTCCTTACCAGACCCTTCCTATGTTCATTATTTTTATTCTTCTATAAATTTAGAGCTTTTTCGAGCCGTTAAGTGCAATTTTACTTTCAATTTGTGCCCTTGAGCTCATATAGCCTAACAAGTGAAAGCCGCTTCGTTCAGCTTTAGTGACTTCGCTTGCAGATGAAGCGACGATTTCATCGTGCATCATTAAGATAAATCGTGAAGTGCGCCGAATAATCTCCATATCCCTTTCATTAGATTATGAATAAGTTACCTCAACTCATCGTTTCGTCAGCGAGTTCTGTAGAATGGGACCCGATAAAACATTGGAGGTTAATATGCCAATCTCACTTATTGTCGCCCTATTCGCCCTTATTGCCTTGGGCGCGTGGGTGTTTTTCCGTTTTTATAGTAAGCACTATGTGGGCGAAGACGCTCCAGAGCAAAGCGCGCAGGTAACGGTTCTAGATAAACAAGCGATAGACATCCCAAACGCACCACCAGGTCAAGACGATCAAGAGTATTGGATTTACGTTCAACGTGGTTCTATCGGTCCAAAGCGTGAATTCCAAATTGGAGTGCATTACTACCATGCACTCAACCCTGGAGATAAGGGAACACTGACCTATCGCGGCAACAAGTTCCTTCACTTCGCTATCAAACGTTAAGGCAGTAACCAACGGGTCTTGGCAGAACGAGAAAAGAGATAGCTCATCGCCAAGGCTCCAGCTCCACTTAGAACGATCCAGACTGGAATCACCCACGCAGGATGTCCTGTGTACCAACCGAACTCTTTCATCGGCCATAAGAAAATAGGGTGAAGTAAGTAAATCCCCAAGCTGTGCTGACTGATCACACTTACCACTTTTTGTACTTTTGTTGATAAGCCTTCACCAAAGTAACGCCCGATCATAAAAATCATCGAAGCCGCTAGAATCACATTCAGTGTTTTATAAGAGAGCCAGCGCCCAACCGTATACTTCTCCGCCTCTAAGCTATTTGTCACAACCATAGTAAAAGTCACTGCCAACGCCACGAGTCCTAGCCCAACAAATAAGGTCACCATAGAGCGATTCAAAGGTACCTTTTGAAATAAAACATACCCCAGTGGAAGGTAACCCATATAAAGCCACATCTGATTACTCCAAGGGCCATCAATCTTGAACAAGAACAGAGTGCTGGTGAAAAGCCAAAATGCGAGATAGGTATACAAGACGTTGTCATCCACGTTGCGTACCATCCATTGAAACAGCGGAATCACAAAATACAGTGGTATAAAGTAATAGAAAAAGCCGAGATGGTAATACGTTGCGTGGAATGGGCTATTGCTTAATACCTCTTTTACGGTTTCAAAATCAAAGCCTTGAGAAGTCCAACCTGAAAGGTATGCATAAAACATCGACCAAATAAGAAATGGAACTAAAACTTTGCCCAAACGCCTTTTGATATAATACTTACCGTCAAATGGTCGAGTGTCACTGAGCATTAGCGCTCCGGTGATCAAAATAAAAACTGGCACTGCCCAGCGGGTTACGCTATTCACGCCTACCGCTGTCAGCCATTGGTCAAATGGAATCACTCCTAACTCATTTCGATACGGTGCCAAGACGTGAATGGCGATCACTGCTACCGCTGCGAAGCAGCGCAATAAATCAAAAAACAGAACCCTTTCTCTCATACCTTTCCCTACTTTGAGTCGCTTATCGTTTATAGCATAGGGTAAATCTCAACCAGTGAAATAGTTAACAATCTGTTTTTGCTTATTTTTAACTCAACAATGACCTACAACGGGGATTTCATCACCACTCTAATCACTTAACGAGAACCAAAAACCAAGCATCAGTATTCACTCTCGATGCCAAACCGAAACAATCTGATTACAGCAAACGGCGCATAAGAAACAAAAATGGCTCCGATTTGGAGCCATTTATACCATCTACAGATAGCGATACTGGGGGTAGTTACGCAGTAGCAACATTAGCTTTTGGCAACTTAATTGAAATCAGCGTCGTCAGTGCCAAGAAAGCAAAAGAAACCCATAAGCACGCTGCAAGACCAGCCTCTTGGTAGATCCAACCCGATAATACCGTGCCAATCAAACGTCCCATCGCATTGGCCATGTAGTAAAAACCGACATCCAACGAGACGCCATCGCCTTTAGCGTAGCTCACTATCAAGTACGAGTGCAGCGAAGAGTTAATGGCAAACACAGCGCCAAAAATCATCAAACCTACCACAATCACCAGTTCAGGCTGCCAACCGATTTGCACACCATAAGCAATACCAGCCGTAATTAACGCTAGGATTCCTGCCCACACCAATGCTGCACTACCATCAGGCACACGACCTTGCGCTTTGCCAGTAATACGCGGCGCAAAGCCTTGCACAAACCCATAAGCAATGACCCACGCTGCGAGAAAGCTACCAACCCACAAGTGATCCCAGCCAAACACGCTACCAAGATAAATAGGCAGAGCAACGACAAACCACACATCACGAGCACCAAACAAGAACATGCGTGCTGCGGATAAAATGTTTATCGATTCAGACTTGGAGAATATTTGGCGAAACTTAGGTTTACTCTTTGCTTTACCCATGTCCGCTTCTAGCCAGATCATGCTGCAAACAAACACTAATGTAAGTACACCCGCCATAATAAACATCGAGTTTTGAAAACCCACCCAAGACAGCAGCAAGCCACCAACAAAAAAGCCCGCTCCTTTGAGTGCATTCTTCGAGCCAGTCAAAATCGCTACCCATTTGTAGAGCGCACCTTGCTGTTCGTCTGGTACTAGCGTTTTAATCGCGCTCTTAGCACTCATTTTGTTCAGATCTTTGGCAATCCCCGACAGAGCTTGCGCTGCCATCACCCAAGGAATGGTCAGCCATGCATTTGGTACTGCGAGCATCAGCAACGCAAACACTTGCATCGCTAAACCAATGTTCATGGTTTTATTTAGGCCTAACCTTGCGCCCAACCAACCACCAACCAGGTTTGTCACCACACCAAAAAATTCATAGAAAAGAAACAGTGAGGCAATAGCTAACGTGGAATAACCTAAGTCATGAAAATAGAGCACCACCAGCATACGCAGTGCGCCATCGGTCACCGTAAAGTTCCAATAGTTAAACGTCACTAACATGTACTGACGAATACTTTTGCTTAATTGAGAAATCATATTGACCTCATATGTACAGCGATAGAAGCATTTAGATCATCATGTTCTAAATACTTCCTAACCTGTACAGCAACATTGACCAATACAATGTTGCTGTGATTTTCAAAAAATGCCCCAACATCAATAAAAAGCAAAATACACCTTAAAAACAATGTATTAGTTAATATTAATGGCTTTTTTTGTAAACAGTCGTATCCTGAAGAAGCTCGAATTTAGCTTTTGGATCATAATGAACCAAAAGCTATTTAAGCTGATCAAGCGTCTTGAGCCACGCGTTCGATGTACTCAACTTGCACAGGTTTTGTAAATGCACCAGGGCGCAATGCCTGTACTTCTCGCACGATATCTTCTAACTGCCATTCCTTTTCTAGGAGTAGGTGAGCAGCGAACAAACCTGTGCGCCCCGAACCACCCATGCAATGCATCGCAACTTTGCCACCTTGAGCAAGAATCGCGTGCAGTTCCGGACTGGCTTGTTGCCACTTCGTCGCAAATTCTTCATTTGGTGCGCAGTCGTCTTCAATCTCGATCTGGAACCATTTCATTCCCAGTTGCTGAGTGGCTTCACCCAATGCAGAGACATTCTTCGCAGCTAATTCACTATCATCTAGTGCAGTAACGACCGCTTGAACACCCTGCTCTTTCAACTGTTCTAACGACGCATGCAAATCGACACCTTTCGTTCCTGGGCACGGTGTTAAGATTAAAGCACCGGAGTCCAAATCTAATTGCCATGTAGGATGAGACATTGTGACCCCCTTTTAAGCCAAACCAACGTTACGAACCAGCTCTGCTGTGCGCGTTGCATAACCCATTTCGTTATCGTACCAAGCGTAAATCTTAACCATACGAGAACCCACAACCATGGTTGATTGCGCATCAACGATGGTTGAACGTTGGTCGCCTTTATAATCGATAGAAACTAAAGGACGCTCTTCGAAGCCAAGGATGCCTTTCAAATCACCTTCAGATGCTTCTTTTAACAGTGCATTCACTTCTTCTGCCGTGGTATCACGCTTCACATCAAAAATGATGTCTGTTAACGATGCGTTTGCTAGAGGTACGCGAACCGCATGACCATTAATTTTGTCTTTTAATTCTGGGAAAATTTCGACAATCGCCTTCGCGCTACCCGTAGTGGTTGGGATAAGGCTCATGCCGCATGCTCTTGCACGGCGTAGATCTTTGTGTGGCGCATCCAAAATAGTTTGCGTATTCGTCAGGTCGTGAATGGTCGTAAAAGAAGATTGTTCGATACCCAATTTCTCATGAATGACTTTAACCACAGGTGCGATACAGTTAGTCGTACATGAAGCTGCTGTCACGATACGATGTTTTTCAGGGTCGAAAATATGGTCGTTCACGCCCACCACAATGTTCGCAATACCTTCTTCTTTCACAGGTGCGCTTACCACGACACGTTTCACGCCTTGCTCTAGGTATTTGTTTAGGAATGATGTTTTGCGATGTACGCCTGTCGCTTCAATCACAACATCACAATCAGACCAGTTCACCGCATCGATATCGCGTTGTTGAGTCGTGGCAACACGCTTGCCGTTGATGACGAGCTCACTGCCTTCGACCTGAACTCCATGATGCCAACGACCTTGCACTGAATCGAATTCTAATAAGTGACCAAGCGTAGCTGCGTCACCTGCGACATCGTTGATTAACACAAACTCCAATTCTGGCCAATCAAATGCCGCTCGCAGCGCTAAGCGACCAATTCGGCCAAAGCCATTAATTCCTACTTTAATTGTCATAGTTTTACCCTCTAATCTTCTACCTTGAATCTCTATTCGCTGTTAACAGCAAGCCTCACGACTTTTATCGTGTAAGCGTGTGATGTCGTCTTGGTATTCCTGCTTCAAACAGTTTGATGCCACTAAGTCTTCAATTAACTTTCGCATCCAACCTGGTAATTGCTGTGATAACTCGTAATACACCCATTGCCCTTGGCGTTTATCCACCAAGATGCCACTGGATCGTAACTGAGCAAGATGACGAGAAACTTTCGGCTGGCTCTCTTGTAGAGCAAACGCCAAATCGCCAACGCAAGTTTCACCTTCACGGGCCACGAGCATTAAACAACGTACGCGTGTTTCATCGGATAACAGCTTAAAAAACTGATGTGGAAGCATAATGAACATACCTATATATGGATATGCGCATATGTTTATTTAATTAAGGTATATCGTCAAGAGGAAACCGTCCATCGTCATAAAAGTTTCACATCTAACGAACAGCTTGATTGTAAAGAGAGAGATTCAAAGAGATAAAAGATAAGACCAGAAATTATGCAGTCGCGATGCTTTGACTCCAGCGAACCGCTTCACCTAAGGAGAGCTTCACTTCCTCTAAAGGCAACCCCAATTGCATCGTGATTTTTTCAACCCCTGACCAATCGGCACGCTCGTAGCACTCTTCAAGGGAAATAAGTGCGCCATAAACCCCTTTGCGATGTAATAGCGCTTGTTGTACTGAATGACTAAGCGGTAACTGCCTAACTAAAGATTCCACCGAAAGATCCAGCAACGCATCTAGAATCGACAGCAAACCAACCATGAAACCTTGTTCGTTGAGAAGAGAGAATGGCTGATAGCGCGACATCAATTGGCAAAATTGAGCTCGTTGCAATGAAAGGTGATACAGCTCTCGAGGCTTGTTACTGGAGATATACGATGCCACAACCAAAGAGACAAACTGCTTAAGGTTATCCTGGCCAAGATAAATCAATGCCTGACGAAAAGAGCTGATTTCGACAGCCAAATTCGGCGCTTGCGTATTTACAAAACGCAATAATTTATACGAAAGCGCGACATCTTGCGTAATGATGGACTCGATACGAGTAAAGTCAGGCTCAGGAGCACAAACTTCACGAAACAGTTGCAATGCCAACACTTGCTCAGGACTGACGTATTTAGTCTGCGAGACGAGTGGCTTGCTAAAAAAATAACCTTGGAAAAATTTAAAGCCAGCCGCTTTCGCTTGCTCAAACTCTTCTGCGGTTTCAACACGTTCTGCTAAAAAGTGGTATTTGACGCGTTTGGCAAGGTGTGTTTTGACCAGTTCACAGGCCTTTTCAAGCCCCATCGCCATAATGTCGAGCTTCACAATATGCACATATGGCAAAAAACGGCGCCATTCTGGTGTTAGGGTGAAGTCATCCAAAGCGATCAAGTAACCTTCTCGATAAAACTCACGAATCGCATCAAGAAGCTCATCCGTAGGTTGGCACGTTTCCAACACTTCGATGACAATTTTGTTTTTCGGCAAACTGCGCGGCAAACGTCGCACCAAGCTTTGATGAGGAAAGTTAATAAAGCATCTAGAAGAGGCAATCACTGGGTTAGTACCCAGCGATAGGAAGTTTTCGACAATCAGTCGGTATGTCGCTCGATTTGAATCAATATGTGAAGGGTATGCGTTACTCTCCCCGTCTCGAAACAACAATTCATAACCCAGCGTCTGTCTTTTTCGGTTAAAGATCGGCTGACGAGCGACATACGTTGTATTCATGCTAAAGAAGGACCTATAAATGGCTTATGACTTTGCAGCTGCTAATAATGCACCACAACCCATGAACATTGAACCGAATACTTTGTTTATTTTTCCCATGATTTTATCGGAGCGAATAAAGCGTCCCATTTGTGCTGCCAAGCTCGTGTAACCCAACATTACACACGCATCAATCACGACCGTAGTGACGCCAAGCACCAACAGTTGCGTGATTTGGTCTTTTGCCGGGTCAATAAACTGCGGGAACAACGCCACCAGAAAAACAATCGATTTAGGGTTGGTGAGGTTAATTAACACTGCCTTGTACAACAGCGCCGTGCCTGACATCTCGTTGTGGTTTTCAGCTGCGACTAAGCTTGATGTATCGCGCCATTTCTGAATCCCCAACCAAACCAGATAAGCGGCACCAACCCATTTAATGACAGAAAATGCGGTTGCTGACTGCGCGACAAGCGCACCAATACCCGCCCCCACCAGCGCGATGTGGATAACTAAACCAATTTGTAAGCCAATAATGGCACCCAGTGATTTACGGGTACCGTAACTCAAACCATTACTGATTGAGTTCACCGTGCCAGAGCCCGGAGCCAAACTAAAAACGATTGCTGTTACTACATAAGCTAACCAGACATGGGTATCCATTGCATTTCCTCACTAATTCTTCGATGATACATCGCGTAAACAACGTATCTTCAGGTAATCAACTAATGGCGACTAACCATTCACCTTTGACTTATACTCAAGAGACATTATTTGAGCAAGCAATTGGTGGTCCGATCGCAGCACTTTGGCAAACTCGCCAAGAGGGCTTTGTTAAAGGGACTGAGAAAAAGAACATTTACTGGTGCAAGCTAACCAACCCAGAGCATAAAAAAGCCGTGCTCATCGTAAATGGACGCATTGAGTCTTCCTGGAAATACCAAGAGCTGTTTTACGATCTCTACCGCCAAGGTTTCGATGTCTATTCCTTTGACCACCGCGGTCAAGGTTTATCAGATCGTTTATTATCTGACTCAGATATGGGTCACGTCTATGACTTTACTGATTATATTGATGATATGGACATCGTCGTAAAAAAACACGACCTTAGCGAATATCAACAATGCTTCATCATCGCGCACTCTATGGGCGGCGCGATCGCGACACGTTACCTGCAAACTCACCCAGAACACCCTTTTACTGGTTTGATTCTAAGTGCCCCCATGTTTGGCATTAACCTGCCATGGTACCTATCACCAATAGCGATTCCGGTCACACAAATTATGTCAGCGGTATCGACTTTGCCACGCTATGCACCAGGACATCAGGCCTATTTCCCTAAGCCCTTTGAAGATAACCCACTTAGCCAAAGTTACGGCCGCTACCAATGGTTCCGAAACCTATATACGGAAAAACCGGAACTGCAAGTCGGTGGGCCAAGCACTCGCTGGGTTTGGCAAGGGCTCATGGCCGCTAAGCAGTGCTTTTTATTAACTCGCCAAGTCAAAATACCAGTCATCCTAATCCAAGCCGGAAACGATCGGATTGTTAGCAACCTCGCGCAAAAGCGTTTTATTGATAAATTGCGGAAAACCAACCCGCACGCGGAGCTGCTTTCTATCGAAGGCGCACAGCATGAAATCTTGTTCGAGACCGATAAGTATCGTAATCAAGCGCTCGATGCGATTTTCCGCTTTATGAATGACCCTAAATCGCCATCAAACGAACAAGCACAATAAGAACTCTAGGCGACCATTTCACGACTAAGATTAAAGAGGAAATGTCTACACATCGATTTACCCTCTTTTTCATCCTCATTTTGACGTACACTGCTTGAACTTGGCTACTTTGACACTGTGTTTAACCGCATAGTGCTACGAGCCCAAGTTCCCCCCGCATTCGGAGCAGTACGATCTAGTCAGTCTGCTGTACTCCGTTTGCAATTCACCTGTTCCACACTATCCAAACCGTTTACGAGGACTTCATGAGCACATCGCTACCTTGCAAAGAGATCACCAAAATCGTTGCCTCTGATCTGGATGGCACGTTACTCGCACCTAACCATCAGCTCAGTGCTTACTCAAAAGAGACGCTAAAAGCGCTGCATGAAAAGGGTTATACCTTTGTCTTTGCAACCGGCCGTCACCACGTAGACGTTGCGAGCATCCGTCGCCAAGTTGGCATTCCAGCTTATATGATCACGTCGAATGGTGCCCGAGTGCATGACCAGGAAGATCAGCTAATGTACAGCGAGAATGTCCCTGCGGAACTGGTACAAGGCGTGATCGACACGATCAAACATGATCAAGAAATACTTATTCACATGTATCAAAATGATAGCTGGTTGATGAACAAGGATGATGAAACGTTACGTGACTTCCACGATGAATTCACTTACGTCTTATTTGATGAAGACCACGCCCCAACTGACGGTATTGCGAAAGTTTTCTTCACGCATCCAGGAGAAGACCACGAACGTTTGGTCGTATTTGAAAACAAACTACGTGAGCAGTTTGGTGATAAGCTGAACATCGCATTTTCAACGCCTTGGTGTTTGGAAGTAATGAGCGCTGGCGTGTCTAAAGGTCATGCTCTTGAAGCGGTAGCGAAAAAACTCGACCTCACGTTAGAAAACTGCGTAGCATTTGGTGATGGCATGAATGACGTAGAAATGCTGTCGATGGCAGGTAAAGGGCTAGTTATGGGTACATCACACGAAAAAGTGATGAAAGCTCTACCAAATAATGAAGTGATTGGCAGCAATGCAGAAGATGCGGTTGCACACTACCTACAAGAACACTTGCTGTAAGCTTCAATACTCCAAATAATGAAGGGCTGCACATTCGCAGCCCTTTTCTTTTATCGCTGACTTGGCAGCTTCTCTTTGCCAAGAATCGCGTCCCATTCTTCTTCTGTCACGGGCATAATCGACAAGCGATTTCCACGTTTCACCAACGGCATGTTCTCAAGTTCTGGCATCGCTTTCATCACCGACAACGGAATCACTCGCGCCGTTTTACGTACAAACTCGACATCTACCATAATCCAACGCGGGTTGTCTGGGTCTGACTTTGGATCGTAATAATCGCTTTCGGGATCGAATTGGAAATGATCGGGATAGGCTTCTCTCACAACTTTAGCAATACCTGCCACGCCAACATGTTTACAAGAAGAGTGGTAAATCAGGACTAAATCGCCCACCTTCACTTGGTCACGCATCATATTGCGCGCCTGATAATTACGAACTCCCTCCCAACATGAAACCTTTTGGGTTCGAAGCGTGTCAATAGAAAAGGTATCTGGTTCAGTTTTAAATAACCAATATGCCATAATGCCATCCGATGCCGATTGAGTAACAATAATGAGGAAGATATAACATGAAGGCTTTGAAAAACCCAGTGGCGCTTGCCACCCTGCTGGTTCTGCAAGCATGTAGTTCACAGCCGCCACAATCTGGTGCTGCTAACCCAACCTCTCCACCAGCAACCTTAGATAAGCCTGAAACCATTCAACCTCAAACTTTTATGCTGCGCGGAAAAGTGATCGTCGGTCACGAGAGCCAATACATCATGCCTTGTGGCAGCGACAAGCAATATTGGTTGCAACTATCACCACAGCAAATGCAACGAGCAATTCAGTTAAATAACGAGCCTTACCAGACCATGTATGGCGAGGTTATCGGCCACCTCAACCCACCGGGCATCGATGGGTTTTCTGCTGATTTCGATGCTAACTTTGTCGTGGAACAAGTGAACTTCCTCACAACGGAAAATCCAAACCGTTGTCAGCAACCAAACAAACCAACTCGCGTGTTTGGTAATGAGCCTTCTTGGTCGGCAAGCTTTGAGGCTAATGGACTAACATTCCAGCAAATCGGCAAACAAACCACAAAATTAGCGATTAAAAGCAGTCAGCTTCAACCTCGCCAGCGCACTTATCAACTACAAGATGGTGAGCTTCACTTAACAGAAAACCTCTGCTCAGACACAATGAGCGATTCTTTGTATGGCTGGAAAGCAACACTAAAACATGATGGCGAGACGTATCAAGGTTGTGGTATGGCTGCAAACGTCGATGCAACGCTTGGCTGGGCTAATACCTATGTCGCGACCTCAACTCAATCACAAGGTTTTGAAGTACAAATGACCTTAAACCCAGACCATAGCGCCACAACAAAATACCGTTACGCCAATGGACAAGCACCATTAATCGAGCGTGGTTACTGGCAACAGTTAAGTCCGTCTCAGGTTCAAGTTGTCATGACGCATCATCAACAGCAAAGGCTAATGTCAGAGCGACTATTTACTCGAGAAGGCAATCAGCTCAAAGCGACCAAAGAAAAAGTCGGTAACTTGGTATACCCAATCGCCGATGGTGGTTTAGTCCTTTATCCTGCCACCGTTCGTGATGAAGGCATCATGCAACCAGCCGAAAAACGCACCAACAACCCCATCGGTAGTGCTGACGTCCCTTCTAGTGCAGAGTTTGATTCAAAAGTAGATGCCGCGGTGCGCAACTACTTCTTTATCCATCAAACCACCCCCAACAATAACCAATACCGTTGGCTAACTTACGACCTCAACAGCGATGGTAACGAAGAGCTATTGGTACAGTTGGATTGGTGTGGTTCCGGAGGCTGTACATTGCTGATATTTGAACATCACGAAAAGGAATGGCGATTTAATAGCCGCATTACACTAGTGCAAAGCCCGATTATGCTCGGCCAACAAACCTCTCATGGTTGGCGAGATCTGATTTTTAATGTCAGCGGTGGCGGAGCTAAAGCGGCTCAACACGTGATGCAATACACTGGGGTTAGCTACCCACTCAACCCAAGCATGGCGCCAACGGCAACGCCGAACCAAGTCAGTGGCGTGCGTCTGTTCTCTGATGGGATAAGCCCGGTGCGAGAAGGAGTTCGTCTGTAATGTCACAACCGTGTCCAACCTGCGGTTTTCAATTCAATTGTATGTGCTCGCTAATGCCGAAACTTAACAGTGAGCACAACATCCTGCTGTTAATGCATCCGAATGAACTGAAGCGTGATACTAATACCGGCCAGCTACTAGAGCAGTGCCAACTCAACATTGAGCGAGTAATCTGGGATCGCAAACAGCCACCAGCAGAATTGCTCACTCTATTAACTGATCCGTCGCGGTATCCGGTGTTGCTCTTCCCCTGTGAAGAAAGTATCACACTCGAAGATGTGGTACTCCAAAGCCAGCAACAAACCAAAACTCCGCTGTTTATTATTTTGGATGCCACCTGGCAAGAGGCGCGCAAGATGATCAATAAGAGCCGTTGGTTAGAAGGTATCCCTACTATGGGATTGTCTGCGTCGGCGGACTCACAATATCAGCTGCGACGCAACCAACAACAAGGTAACTTGTGCACGTTTGAAGTCGCTGCACATTTGCTCGGGCAACTTGGAGAACAAAACAACCAACAACAAATGCAGCGCTTTTTTGCCCATTACCTCGCTTTGTTCCAAGCTGAAAAGAGTGGACACGCTCTTAAGCGGTAAACATTAAGCTTAGTAGAAGAATCAAACAAAAAACGCAGCCTACGCTGCGTTTTTTACGACAATAAGTTTCACGTGAAACATTATTAAAACAGTCGAGTCGGCTCGCCAAGATAGTAACCCTGCAAATAATCCACCCCCATGTCTTGTGCAATGGTACACACCTCCTGATTGTGGACGAACTCCGCCACCGTCTCCGCGTTAAACACCTGGCACAAACGCACCAACTGGGAAGCGATCTTGCGCTGTTTTAAGTCTTTATCAATATCACGAATCAAGCTGCCATCAAGCTTTATGACTTCTGGCTCCAACTTTAGGATTTCATCGATATTCGAATAGCCGGACCCAAAGTCATCAACAATGATACGCGCCCCTAAGCTTCTAAAATGACTGCACACTTCTATCATTCGGCCGTAGTCTTTGATCTGCTCAGATTCCAGCACTTCTAAACCAATTCGCCTTGGGTCATTTAGCTGGCTAATTTCATGCTCTAAAAGCATTAAAGTTTTATCACTGAGCAAATCTTGCGGCGATAAGTTTATAGAAAAGTCACCTTGCTTATCTCGCATATAATGCAACGTAGAATGAATCATGTGCCGACTTAGTCGAGTGTAAAGATGCGTATCAGAGATAATTGGCAGAAAACGCCCTGGCGCAATCACCGTTCCATCGGCTTCCAGAATACGAACCAAACATTCTTGGCTTGCCAATTTGTGGCTACCCGCATGCACAATAGGTTGGCTATAAGTGATGATATTCTGTTTGAGAATGGCTCTACTGACGCAACTTAGCCATCCAAGTTGCTCTTTACGCACATCCTCACTGACTTCAATATCTTTCGCATTACAGATATGGGTATTACTGCGTACACCGGAGCGCCTCGCTTCGATGCCTTTGAGTAAGAGCTCATCTACTGAAGCGGATGGAAAGTCTCGACGACTCACTAAGCCGCCGCATAGCGAGATAGAAAGATAATCTATTTCACGTAGACCAATTGGCTCAAAATTAGTTTGTTCTACCGCATCGGCAAAACGCGTAAAGTGCTGTTTGATGGTTTCGCTGCTTTGGTCAGCTTTAAATATGAATGCCCACTCACCAACCCCAATACTATAAAGCTGCAAAGCCGTTGGCATGCCGAAACGCTTTCGTAGTCGATTCGTAAAGTGCATTGAGAGATCTTTGAGTAATTGATCTCCCACTCGGTAGCCGTATTTTTCGTTGATATGACTAAAGTTAAGTAGCTTTAGAGTCAACAAATGCTCATCCAAATCGATGTTACTCAGCCGCTCTTGCAATGCGACCCGGTTTTGTAACCCCGTGCGACTGTCGCGTCGATAGCTTTCTTGTAACTTGCGCGTTTGGCGATCGAGTTGATATCCCATATGCGCGTTCATATGGTTGAGATCGCCGATCGCATTTCGAATCAAGCTAAACAACGGTGAAATAGAGGAGCTAACGGGCGACTTAGGCAAGTTCAATGTTTGCACTTCGTCTCCCTCTCGCATCGCTAAATACGTCAGGCTGTGATGAAGAATTTCGGGCTGACCAATACCACCATGCAGTTCCCCCATACAGTAACTACCAAACGTCGTCGCAATATCTTTGAAGGCTTGGACTTCGTCGCTGCTGTCAATAAAGTCTAACCGTGACGCGCAGTTAAAAATCATCACGACTTCAGGTTGGTGCATGGCTAACTCAACCACACCATGCCGCACTTGCTCGAGCGTTAACGAGGGATGGTTATAGCAAAATTGCACTTCGTCACCAAGACACCAGGGCCTGTCGAAGCTCATACTACCATCAGCGTGTAGCTCCGTTACCGTACAAACTTCCTTTCGCCCTAAGCTTTCTCGATACAATGGAAAGCTGAGCAGTTGACTCAGCGTCACGTCATGGCCATCCGCCAAGTAACGCTTGTATACGTCCAGCGCTTTCTTCTCTCCTAAACAATACAAGCGCGTTCCTTTTGCATGAGTGACTTTGTGTGGCATGCCAATCGGGTTCCATTCCGAATACGCATCAGTCCATAGCTTCAAAGTATCACTGTGCAAAGCTACGGCAACCACAGCGTTATCGTAAACTCGGTTTTGATATAGCACCCAGCAGCCATCGTCAATACTCTGCGCCAACCCTCCAGAAATCACTACTTCTTCACTGGCGAAGGTTTGAAACAAGGGATAGTCACGTCGTTCAATTTGCACAGCAAAGCTGAGGATCACCTGTGAATTATGCTGCATTAGAAGAGAGCGCTTGAGCTCCCCGCCATCAATATCGGGGGAGTAAGAGTAGGTTTGGACGGCAGAAGTCAGCGTGGTTTGTTCGAACTCAGTCACACTGATCAGGCAGCCAGAGGTAAATATCTCCCCCTCCAGAATGACATTACGCGTACTATGCCCCATAACATGAGCATTCGGCAGCGACGACAAAACGGCGTCTGCAAGTGTGGTCGTAATTTCGCGCGATTGCGTCGACAATATTTGTACTAAATATTGTTTATCTGAGGAAGTCGGAAAAGTGACTAAAAAGTCATTCAGTTGACTGACATCGTGAACCAGTTTTGAAAAAGCTCGCATGGACCTACCACTGCCGTAACACTATCTTCACCACGACGTGTGGCGTTACTATTTTTATTTAATAGAGAATAATTTACGTGGCTTTGCGCTGCTTTTCTAGACACAAAATGAGATTAGAATGGATTAATGCGAAAGCAATTAAAAAAGTGTGAGTAACGGCTGCAAACTATTGATTTCAATATCAGGTAAAGTACGTGTTTTTGAATGGTTAATGACATTTTTATTCATATCATTAAACCAACAGGCTGCAAAACCAGCCAACTTTGCACCATGCACATCCGTGGTTAGGTGATCACCGACATGCAGAATATTCTCCGCAGGAATATCCAAGAATCGCTTCGCTTTAGTAAACATATCGGTTGCGGGTTTCGCCAATCCATCTGGTCCTGCTTTAAGTACCTGTTGGAAATAAGGCGTAAGACCGATGCGGTCTAAATCCACATTACCGTTGGTGATTGCTACCAACGGGATGTGCTGCGCGAGTTCCTCCAGTACATCGAGGCTTTGCTGCGGCACTTCAAAACGGTTACGCCAGTCCAACGCAACGTCTACTGCGGCTTTCGCGGCGGCATGTGCTGCGTCTTCGTCGTAGCCTACTTGGGAGAAGGCTTGCTGAAGTTGCACTAAACGCCATAAAGTGACATCGCTCTTCAGCTCGGGTTGTTGCTGCACAACACGCTGCTTGAGAGCAAACCAATCCGCTTTATTCATATGGGCAACCGCTGGATGATGGTGCTTGAGCCAAGATAGCAACTCACGCTCCATGCGAACTATCACAGGATAGTTATCATAGAGGGTATCATCTAGGTCAAAGGTCATTGCCTTAATAGGCTCGATACGGCGATAAAATTTCATACTTCGGCTCACTCCCCGTTCTTTTTACGTGCGCGTGGGTGGGCTTGGTCGTAGGCTTGCGCCAAATGTTGGAAATCCAAGTGCGTGTAGATTTGGGTCGTCGAAATGTTCTCGTGCCCTAAAAGCTCCTGCACCGCACGTAAGTTATTGCTTGATTCGAGCATATGTGTCGCAAATGAGTGACGCAATTTATGCGGACTAATATGGCTTGCGACAGACTGTTTCTGCCCCCATTCAGCCATGCGCTTTTGCACGCTACGATGCGAAATACGCGTTCCAAGCTTAGATACAAACAAGGCGGGCTCACCTGGAGCGGCTAAATCACCACGAACGCGTAACCACTTCCCGACCCACTCGGTTGCCATCCCAGAGAACGGCACTTTACGTTCTTTATCGCCTTTACCAATAACACGAAGCTCACCACTACGCAGTTGTACGTCACGTACATCCACACCCACCAGTTCAGCCAAACGTAAGCCGGCGCCATACATCAGCTCCATCATGGCGCGATCGCGCACAGCCAGCGGGTCGTCCTCGTTGACTTCAAGTAATTGGCTCACTTCGTCAACATCGAGGTTTTTGGGCAACGGGCGTTTTTTGCGAGGTGCTGAAACCCCTTTGGCTGGGTTAGCCGACATCTCGCCACGCAGAATAAGGAAATCGAAAAAGCTACGCAGCGATGAGAGGCGCGTTGCCAAACTGCTGGCTTTCATGCCTTCTCGCATGCCCTTACCTGCTAATTGGCGCACCCAACCAGCATCCACTTGAGACCAATCTTTGAGCCCCATTTCAGCTAGGTGCTGCGCCATAGTTTCTAGCTGCTGTTTGTAATTGCGCTGAGTATGTAGGCTAAGCCCCTTTTCGCTTCGTAAGAATTCATAGAAGCGCTCAAGAGGCTTTTGCAGACTATTTGGCAGAGGAGTGTTGGGAGTTGTCGTCATCGTAACTTTGCCATACCAGTGTTTGAGCGAGATGTGCCACTACTAATGATAGGTGACGCAAAAACAAGGTATCCATATCTGGCTGAAAATGGCCGCCATCTTCACTAGAAAAAGCAAGCACGCCCAGTGTTTGCTGTTTCACGAGCGGCAGTACCACATAGGAACCCATTTCCGGCACTTCCATGTTGCCAAACAAAGCTTCACGATCTACTTTGCGAAGACGTCCTAAGTACGCATCTTTGCCATTTAAGTGAGTGGTCGCAAAGCGTTGATAACTTTCCTTACTCAATTGAATCGATGCGTCGCATTGACTAAACAACCGAACAAACGCACGTAAGCCCAATGCTTTGGCTTTATCTTCGATAGAATGAATGACTTGTTTAAAGTCACCACACTTTAGAATCTGCCCCTGCAAATCCATAAATTCGTAAAAGGTGCGATCATTGTTCGCCGCAAGCGACATTAGTGTAGTGATCTCTTCCTCTAACTCTTCAATGCGCTGACGTTGACGATTCATTTGGATGTGCACCAAAGATACCGCGCCTAAGTCTGAGTGTGGGAAAGATAAACGATCCACAAGCTCCGGACGTTGCACAAAAAAGTCTGGATGATCTTTGAGGTACTCGGCCACTACTTCAGCCGTTAAGGCATCTGCTTCTACTTGAGACAAACCGTTTCCTTTTTCTTCAACTAGCAAGACAATTGACCATCAAATACATGCGTTGTAGGTCCGGTCATAAACAACGGCTTGCCAGGACCTTGCCATGCAATTCGCAATTCACCACCAGGTAGAGAAACCTTAACGTTTTCATCCAACAAGCCCTGCAGAATCCCAACCGCGACTGCCGCGCATGCACCACTACCACAAGCTTGTGTCTCTCCTGCGCCTCGCTCGTAAACTCGAAGACGAATATGGTCACGACTCATCACCTGCATAAAGCCAGCGTTGACGCGCTCTGGGAAACGCTCATGCGACTCAAGCAGCGGACCGAGAGTTTCCACTTCTGCCGTATCCACATCGTCGACCACGGTCACTACGTGCGGGTTACCCATGCTCACAGCACCACAAAACAAGGTATTGTCGCCTGCTCGCATGATGTAAGTTTTCTCTTTTTGCTTCGCTTTGAAAGGAATTTTGTTCGGTTCAAACTCTGGCACGCCCATGTTGACCGTCACTTCCCCATCATCTTCGATGTTGAGAATCATCTTTCCTTTCTTGGTGCTCACGCTGATGCTGTATTTATTGGTCAGCCCCTTCAAGCGAACAAAGCGGGCAAAACAGCGTGCACCGTTACCACACTGTTCAACTTCACTACCATCGGCATTAAAAATCCGATAATGGAAGTCGGTTTCAGGGTCGTACGGGGCCTCTACCACAAGCAATTGGTCAAAACCAACGCCAGTATGACGATCCGCCAAGCGGCGGATCAGGTCTTGCGAGAAAAACACGTTCTGGGTAATACAGTCGACGACCATGAAGTCGTTGCCCAAACCGTGCATTTTGGAAAAGTGGAAATGCATTTGTTGTGTGTTACTCCGGTAGAATCTGTTCCAGCTGCCACAAACTGGTCAGCTCCTCACGCTGGCGAACTAAGTGGCTTTGTTTACCGTCCACCATCACTTCTGCTGCTCGGGTACGAGTATTGTAGTTCGAAGACATCACAAAACCATAGGCACCTGCTGAACGAACCGCGAGTAGATCACCTTCTTGCAAAACGAGTGCGCGATCTTTACCCAAGAAGTCGCCGGTTTCACAAATAGGACCAACCAAGTCGTAAGTCTGAGCTTCACCCTTTCGCGGTGAAACTGGCACAATATCTTGCCATGCTTGGTATAGCGCAGGACGCATCAAGTCGTTCATTGCAGCGTCGATAATCGCAAAGTTTTTATGCTCAGTATGTTTTAAAAACTCAACACGCGTTAGCAATATACCTGCGTTCGCAGCAATTGCACGGCCTGGCTCAAAGATCAGCTCCAAGTCTTGGTGATTTTCAAGACGGCCTAGTAACGCTTTGGCGTAATCAGAAGGCTGAGGTGGTAATTCATCACGATAGACCACACCCAAACCACCGCCGACGTCAAGGTGACGAATGTTAATGCCTTGCGCTTTTAAATCATCAATCAGGGCTAACAAACGGTCTGTCGCGTCGATAAATGGGTCTATATTGGTCAGCTGAGAACCAATGTGGCAGTCGATACCTTGCACATTCAAGTTCGGCAGGCTTTGCGCGAATTTATAAACATCTGGCGCACGATCAAACGCAATGCCGAATTTATTGTCGCGAAGACCAGTCGAAATGTAAGGGTGTGTTTTCGCGTCGACATCTGGATTGATACGCAGAGAAATTGGCGCAATCACACCAAGCTCACCCGCAACCTTGTTCAAACGTTCTAGCTCTGGCTCAGATTCAACGTTGAAACATTTGATACCTAGCTCAAGAGCGCGCTTCATCTCTGCCGGTGTTTTACCAACACCAGAGAAAACGACTTTTTTCGGATCACCGCCTGCGGCAATCACACGCTCAAGTTCACCACCCGACACGATGTCAAAACCCGATCCCAAACGCGCTAGCGTGTTCAATACGCCTAAGTTTGAGTTGGCTTTCACCGCGTAGCAAACCAGGTGAGGATGCTGACCCACAGCACTATCAAACGCCTTCCAATGGCGCTCTAGCGTGGCTCGAGAATATACATAAAGAGGAGTGCCATATTGCTCTGCAAGAGCTTGAAGTGGGACGTCTTCGGCCCAAAGCTGGCCATCATCCTGATAGTTGAAGTAATCCAAAATTCGCTTCCCTTATTTTATTCGACTGCTGAACCCTAATTTCACCCTAAGGTGCGGTTATTTATTGTGATTGCTCATTCTGTTGAGTGTCATCTGGAATGTATAGTGAGCCAGACTGACCACACCCCGCTAAGGTCGCGGCAACCATCACAAACAACACAGTAACTAATTTTTTCATTTCGCATATCGTGATTATTGAATCAATGCCCCCTATAATCGCACCACACTCAGGAAAAGCAATAGGATAGACGGATGAACGATACTGAATTTCATCAACTGGTGGATGCGCAGATGCAAATCATCGAAGAATCCATCGATGATTCAGGCGCAGACATTGATTACGAAGTCACTGGCAACGTAATGACATTGGAATTTGAAGACCGCAGCCAAATCATCATTAATCGCCAAGAGCCGATGCATGAGATCTGGCTAGCGTCCAAATCTGGTGGTTTCCACTTCAAACTTATTGAAGGTAAATGGACCTGCTCAAAAACGGGTATGGAGCTATTTGAAATGGTGAAGCAAGAATGTGAAAAGCACGCGGGCGAAGCCATTGATTGGGCATAATTCTGGTCAATCGTCACCAAAACAAAAAGAGCACCGAAGTGCTCTTTTTGTTTATTGATACGGGTTTAATTACGCGTTCACAGTTTTGGTCGGGCGACTCGGTGAACAACCGTCATTACGGTAAGGAATGATATACGCATTCCCCTCTTCAGGGTGAATAATTTGATAGTACTGAGGCAGGTTAAAGTTAATAAACTTCGACGCGACGCGACTATCGTCTTTTACCGACGTGTAGAAACTGTTTACAGACGAAATCATTTCATCTTTGGAGCCACTAAATTGGTGATACACTTCCACTTGATTTGACTCATCCAACACATAAATATTGAAGCCATCTTCGTTATCTTCAAAGAAGAACTGCACTAGACCTTCACTGGCAAACCCATCCACCGCTTCAGGCATTTGATATTCTTGCTCACGATCGAGCATTAACAGCGGCGAGCCTTTGAGTTTGTTAGTAGAAATGCTGCGGTAGAAATCGATGGAATTTTCTAGCTTCTGCACCGACACACCACGACGTTCAAAGAACAACCCATAAGTCTGGTTACCAAGACGCATCGCTTTAAAGCGGCGGCGTTTCTCTTGCTCTACTGGTTTCAAGCGTAAGTCGATACATTCAGCTAAAAGCTGGTAAACCATATTACGCATCACACCACGCATGTTCGTCGCATAGCAGAACACATCCACTGATTCTGGTGGCAACGCATCTTGGTGCATTTTGCCCAAAATGGTTTTCAGTGCATCCAGCATCGCCGTTTCCCCTTTGAAATGCAGCGTACGCACTTCATGCCAAGAGTTACGGTAAACAAGGTCAACACTGCCGACTAAATTTTTATGTTCTGGACCGAAGCTAAAAATATCGGTGTTCTTAACATCCACTTTCAACGAACGACCAGAAAGTTCAGACGTCGGATCATTTTCAAAGTTGATGAACATCGCAAGCTGGCTTATTTCACAAGGACTCGCTAGCGCCTGCATAGATGGACGACGCTTACGCAACGCAAAAGTATTTCGTAAGTCACTCACCATTTGGTAAAACTTATCAATATCTAGCTGCGCTTCACGTACCACGGCATGTAAACGAGTCGATTCAGTGATCAAGCCATTGAAGAATGCCCAAGCAACCAACTTACTCAAGTATTCATGATGCTCTAGATATGGTTGCCCCAAAATGCGGTGCGCAATAAGTGGTTGTTTATAGAGGTACCAACCAGACTTGTTCACTCCCCCTTTTTTCACTTCGATAAAGCTCAAGTCAGGCTCGTGCAGATCAGGTGAAATCTGTGGGTTTAGTAACGTTACTTTGCCCGGCAATACTTCAAAAGCCGCGTAAAGTTTACGGGCCAAAATACTGATGTCTTGCGGACTGATAGCAGAAGTGATGTCGTTACGACGCGCAAATTGAATCAAGTTACGGTAGCTTTGCATCAACGCATCCAGCAATGCATGATGTACCACCTTCACTTGTTCAACCTTCCAATTACGGCGGTCATCGAGCTCTGCAACGACACTGGCATCCCAATTCCATTTTGCAATCATATCGCTCAGCGCTTCACGGCGCCAAGCTACTGAGCCAACATTCGGCTCACGAGATAATTTTTCATGGGTTTTGAGATAGAAACAGCGACGCACTAAATCCAAACGTGTATCGTCTTGAATTCGCTCTAAGTAACGGGTTACTTTTTCCAACATTAAGTAGTACGCATCCATGCCATAGAGATCAGGCTCATGGGCAAAGAAACGACGTTTAGTGTCGATGCTTAACAATTGAGTATGCGGGTATTCCCACGAGTAAGCTTCTAGCAAGATGGCTTTTAATACCGATTTGTAGGGAGAGTCGATGCTTTTGTATAACTGCCACAAGTTCGAGCCGAAGTATTCTTCAGCAGGAATGCAGTTCAATTTACCAAAGTCGATCCATTCACTACAGTCGATGTAACCATCACTGCACAGTTGAGAAACGTACTCGTCGTAACACTCTTCCATTTCTGGCGGCACGATTTGCCATAACAAACGCTGTCCGGCAATACGCACCGCACTACGATAGAATTCATCTAGCAAAAGTAAGTGCTGAGATGAACCACAGTTATCACCTGTCATCTCCTCAGAATGATTGCTTCTAAAGCGCTCTTTATCCATTAAGAAAAAGTTCGCTTCCACGCCTTTGCTTTGTGCCCAATCCGTGATGAGTAAGCATTTATTGGTCAATAACTCGCGTTCGTCACAATCCATCTCTGGTGAGATACACACCCAAATATCCAAATCACTGGAAGTACTTTGACCAATCGAGGAGGTACTGCCCATGGTGTACAAACCCAATATAGCGGGCTTTTCTACCGTCTTGAGCGGCTGACCAATGGCAAGTTGAATATCATCTATGAATTGTTGCTGAATGCTATTTAGTTCAAGCCCATGCACACCAAAAGGGACATCGGCATCATAATAGCCAGGAATTACAGGATGGTTGTAGTTCAACAAGGCAGGAATCAAATGGAAGACTTGCTGGCTTTGCGAATCCATAAGCGCCAGCGCGCGATCAACTCGCTGCTGATTCAAATTATCTAGTCGCTGGATGATTTTTTGGGTGTAAGCCTGCAAGGGGAATTCCTTGGTTGAACAATCACGAAAATCTGCTGACGTTTTAAACCAAAATGGCTTAAAAACGTGATCAATTTAACACTTTTATTGGTGCGGGTAAAGCTTCACGCCCGCGTATCACTCTGGATACAAAACCATACTTTAGTCACAAAATTAATCGCGCGGTAGTGTCGCTCTTATTACCTATTACTAATAATAGTCCTTAGTCTAATTGAGAATCCAGTCACACTATTTTCATAACGTCATGTAATTCCATTCATAGCCTTCAGAGATAACGAACTAACAGTAAGCATTTCTTGATGAGAATGGTAGGATAAACCCAAATCCAAACAGCATTGAGAAGATCATGACACAATCCACACCGATTCGCATTGCAACTCGAAAAAGCCCTCTTGCTTTATGGCAAGCTTACTTTGTTAAAGACGCCCTTCAAGCCGCTCACCCTGGCTTGGAAGTCGAGTTAGTAACCATGGTGACCAAAGGTGACGTGATTTTAGATACACCACTAGCAAAAGTTGGCGGCAAAGGCTTGTTCGTAAAAGAGCTTGAAGTCGCGATGCTAGAAGGACGCGCAGACCTCGCCGTTCACTCAATGAAAGACGTACCCGTCGATTTCCCAGAAGGCCTTGGCCTCGTGACCATTTGTGAGCGTGAAGATCCTCGTGATGCCTTCGTCTCTAATACCTATAGCCACATTGATGAGCTCCCTCAAGGTGCCGTGGTTGGTACCTGCAGTTTGCGCCGTCAATGTCAACTGAAAGAATATCGTCCGGACATCATCATCAAAGAGCTTCGCGGTAATGTGGGCACTCGCCTTGGTAAGTTAGATGCGGGTGAGTATGATGCAATCATTCTTGCTGCGGCTGGCCTCAAACGATTGAAGCTTGAAGAGCGCATTCGTAGCTTTATCGAACCAGAGCAATCACTACCAGCGGTAGGCCAAGGTGCTGTCGGTATTGAGTGCCGCCTTGACGATGAAAGACTGCTTAAGCTGCTTGAGCCACTTAACCACCAAGACACCGTAGACCGCGTTTTGTGTGAGCGCGCAATGAATCTGACCCTAGAAGGCGGCTGTCAGGTACCGATCGGCAGCTATGCCCTACTAGACGGCGACAACATTTGGTTACGCGCATTAGTTGGCGAACCAGATGGCAGCGAAATTGTTCGTGGTGAAATTCGTGGCCATCGTAAAGATGGCGAAGCATTAGGAGTGCAGCTAGCCAATGAGCTGCTAGATAACGGCGCTCGTGAAATCCTAACTAAGCTGTACGCAGATAACGAATAACCATGGCAGTGTTGGTCACTCGGCCGGGAGAGCAAGGCAACGCGCTTTGCTCTCTGCTCGAAAGGCACGGCATTTCCGCATATCACCATCCTCTGATCGACATTGTCGCCGATCTCACGGACACGCACCTCTCTAAACATCTACATCAAGCTCAAATTGTTATCGCTGTTAGTCGACATGCAGTGCAATGTGCACAGCAAATCTTAGCCAGCAACGGGATGTCATGGCCGAAACAAGCTATTTACCTTGCCGTTGGTCAAAAAACAGCACACTATTTAAGCAAATGTACCCAACAGAAAGTACACTATCCCCAAGTCAGTGATAGTGAACACTTATTGCGACTGCCAGAGCTCAACAATGTGGCACAACAACAAGTTCTTATCCTTCGTGGTAACGGCGGAAGAGAACTGATCAAAGATGCATTGGTGAGACGTGGCGCAAAAGTTCACTATAGTGAGACTTACAAGAGAGAATTCATCCCATTCGATCCAGTAAGCTGTGTCTCACTATGGAAAAACCTACAAATTAACCAGATTGTTGTCACCAGTGGTGAACAACTGGATTATTTGTGCAGCCAATTGACGTCGGAGCAATTGACTTGGCTTAATCAACAAGAGTTGTATATCCCCAGTCAGCGTATCGCTGACATCGCAATTCAAAGGGGGTTCACTCGCGTGAGATGCACGGGAAGCGCATCCAACCAAGAATTACTGGCGGCTCTCCAGCCCTAGCTACACAGGATATAGGCATGACAAGTAAAAATAACGACCAAAAAAATAACGATAAAAACCTTTCCGAAGAAACCTCATCGGCACCGCTAGTCGAAAAAACCACATCGCAGCAGGATGCGAACCTTAAAAAAGAGCAACCACAAGCGGCCGAGCCCCCAAAAACAGCAGAACCAAAAGTCGAGTTTGAAGAAAAACAAGGCAAACGCGGTGTCAAACTAGGCACGGTCGCTATCATCTTATCGATTATTTTTGGCGGTGGCCTCGCGTACAAGCTGCATCAACAGCAAGCCGATTACCAAGCGCAGATCGCCCAACTAAAAAGTCAGCTAGAAAGCACTCAAGCTTCCATGAAGCAAGAACTCAGCCGGGTACAAGAAGAAACCATCGAGAAAGCAACAACCGTGACACACAAAGCGGAAGTGGTACTTGGACAGCAACAGAAGAGCATTGAAAGCTTACAGCTCGCCGTTGCCGATGTGAAAGGTCGTCGACCAAACGACTGGCTATTAGCGGAAGCCGATTACCTTGTCAAATTAGCTGGTCGTAAATTGTTCTTAGAGCACGATGTAGAAAGCGCGACTCAACTGATGGAAAGTGCAGACCAACGCATTGCAGCACTGAATGACCCTAGCCTCGTCAAACTACGTAAAGCAATGGCGAACGATATCACCAAACTTCGCACTATCCCGCTAATTGACCGTGATGGATTGGTACTACGCTTAACTGCCCTACAACAGCAAGTAGACAAGCTCCCTCTCGCCAATGCACTGCTACCTGAAGCTGAAGCCGTAGAAAACACTGAAGTGTCTGAAGATATCGCAAACTGGCAAGATAACTTAATGACCTCTTTGAAGGACTTTTCAGAAAACTTCATTACCTTCCGCACGCGCGATGGTAACGTCATTCCACTGCTTTCTCCTGAGCAACACTTTTACCTGAAAGAAAACATCAAAGCCAAATTGGAAACGGCAATAAAAGCGGTGTACCAAGAACAAGGTGAAATTTACACCACATCTCTAAAAACAGCCGACAAATGGGCATTAGCTTTCTTCAACCAAGACGATAATTCCGTTAAAGAGTTCAACAAAACGGTTAACCTGCTAAGTCAGCAAAATATTCAAGTGGAATACCCAACAAAACTGCAAAGTCAGTCTCAACTATCAGATGTCATCCGTGAACGCCTACGTCGTGAAGTCACAACGATGACAGGCATGGAGGATAAGTAATGTTTCGTCTTATTTTCCTATTTGTTGTACTAGGCGCAGGACTATTTGTTGGCACCCAGTTTTCTGGTCAGCAAGGCTATGTACTCATCTCCATTGCCGAGAAAACGATCGAGATGAGCGTAACGACATTAGTGGTTTTCGTTATCGCTGCACTCGCAGGTCTTTTTCTGCTTGAGTACCTGATTAAGAAGTTAGTTTATGCTAGTTCTACAACATGGAACTACTTCAGTGTTCGCAAAATGCGCCATTCCCGCCGATACACCAATGAAGGCATTATTAAACTTCTAGAAGGTGACTGGAAAGGTGCTGAGAAGAAAGTAACTCGCTGGGCAAATCATCACGATATGCCGCTGCTTTGCTACTTGGTTGCGTCTGAAGCCGCACAAGGCCAAGGTGATAAAGCAAAACGAGATCACTATCTAGAGCTAGCGAGCCAACAAGAGAACGCCCATCTCGCAGTAGAACTGACTCGAGCGAAACAATTTATCCGCGACAACGAGTTCGAGTCCGCTTTCGATACCTTGCAATCGTTAAAAAGTCAGTATGCGAGTAACTCTATTGTATTGAACTTGCTGAAAACAACGTACATGCAGCTAAAGTTGTGGCAACCTCTTATTGACCTCTTGCCACAACTAACCAAAGCAAAACTCATCACGGAAGAAGAACATGCAGAGCTGATTCAAAAGGCGCAGTGCGGCTTACTCCATGAAGTAGCGCAACGACAAGGTAGCGAAGGGCTTATCTCTCATTGGAATAGTCTCTCACGTAAAGTGAAACAAGACACACACCTCGTTGCCTGTTTTGCTCGAGAACTCATCACACGAAAAGCTGATGCAGAAGCCTTTACCGTGCTAAAAGAAGCATTAAAAAAACAACCTGCCCCAGAGCTTTATCAACTACTGCCAGATCTAAATCTGCCAGATACCCACCCTGTCGTGGTCTTCTTAGAGGGCGTAGTGAAGAAAGAACCGGATAACGCCGCTGCCCATAGCGCATTAGCGCACTTCTATTTCCGTCAAGAGAAGTGGCAAGAAGCCCAAGATCACTTTGAGATCGCCTTAAAGCTTCGCTCTGACGTCTCTGACTATGCATTCCTAGCAGACACACTAGAGAAGCAAAACCTAACCAAAGCTGCTCACGAAGTCTCTCGTAAAGCTCTCACGCTCGTACAGAATGACTAACTTAAGATGACCTAACCAAGCCGACAGCTTACCTGTCGGCTTTTTTATTGCCTGCTATTAACCCTTTAGTCCTTAGTCATCAATATGTTTATCCAATTCATTGGTTCCCAAGTAGTGCCCGACTTCCTAGTAACTCACTATCGTTTCACTTTCACTCTTCTCTTTTGACTACTCTGATCCTGTCATTCCAGCAGAATCCAAAACAATTTTAAAAGATGCAGGAATACGTAACTTTAGCCTGTTGATGTATGGTTTTAAGACGTAGCTAGATTTAGGCAATAGAGCACACGCGTCGCTAGACTGAGCAAAACAAAAAGATACATCAGTGAAACTGTGGCTATTTTAGTATGCTTATTTGTTCGGTCTATCCGGTAAAAGGGGCTAGAGAAGCAATGGTAGTGCTTTAAGAGAACGATAAGGCAATAGATGGTTCAACAACTTAACAAAGCATCTCCAACAACCTTATCGGGACAGCATGCAGTGATGAGGATGAACAGCTTTAGAGGCAACTGCACTTCTTAGCAAAAATCAAAACGTCACAACCAATACCGATACCAATATTACTTTGTCGAAAAGTAGATCGCATATGGAATTGATTTTTGACAAGCACAGATAGAGTAATAAAGATGTGCGGAAATGAAAAAAGCCTCGCTATTTCTAGCGAGGCTTCTTAATAGTGGCGGAGAGATAGGGATTTGAACCCTAGATACGCTATTAACGTATGCCGGTTTTCAAGACCGGTGCTTTCAACC
>NZ_JAWOTD010000023.1:0-74414 GCF_033338715.1 Vibrio sp. Vb1337
CGCGCGAACTGGTCACGATCAGGAGGAGGCTAAGCAGGATAGAAAAATGAGCTGACATAGTTGTTAAGCTTTCCACATAATTAAGTTAACAAATTAGTACCGCACTCCATGAAGCGCGTCAACCCTAAAGTCGATTTTTTATTCATATCGGATGAGTCTTTTCGTTTGCTTGAAAAAAATGATGCACTAAGTGAAACAACATGATGCGATAGAAACGTGCTAGAAGAAGTAAGTTCTCATCAAGTTTGCGACGTTTCATTACCAAAACAAGCATCGGGATTGCGACTTGTCACACAAAGGTCCGAATTGTTTGGCAAAAGTTTTGAATGACCATTTATAGTAGTGCAGTTGCACTAGGTAAAAGAAATATAAGGGTTAGGGAAAGAATGAGGTTAACAAAACAATTTGGACGTTCAGCCATAGTACTTACTCTGGTCAGCTTGTCGGGTTGTCAGCTGTTTCAATCGCAGACCTATGTGGAAGTGGCTTCCCCCGTTGTTATGAATGATCACTCACAGAGCGTCATGGTCATCAATGATCAAATGGATCGATTTTTGAGTTATGAAGGACGCGAATCGTTCTTGAATCAGATGCTTGTTGCCCTTGAGTCTGACAGCCGAAATAAGTTTAAAGGTAAAGATCCGGAAACGTATTCTTGGTGGAAGATCCGTGTCCAGCCTAGTGAGAAACAGCAAGCGGAAGTTTTCCGACCAACCACTGAAGGTGTCGATACCTCAAACCCAGTAGAGTTTATGGATGTCTCTTACCGCTCTAAGACCACATTAAACCTACGCTCCAAACCGAGTCTTGAAGGGGCAAAGCTTGGCGTATTATCGAAAGGGGAAGTCTTTAATGTGCTAGCAAAAGTGGTTGATCAACCTTGGTTTCTCGTTGAACAGAAAGGAGTGATAAAAGGTTATGTCCATAAGGATTATGCGCGCAGCAATGTGATAAATCGTGACATTTTATCTACTCAGCCTAACCCTCTACTAGAGCCTAACTCGAGTAAAACGGAGAAAACGAGTATAGAGCATGAACTGTCGGGAAACTATACTTGCCGCTCACTGAGCTATGAGCTAACAAAAGATGGTGACATGACGACAGGCTCTTTGCGCGCCTGCCGCAAGAAGAGAAAAGTCTGGTATATAGACACCCCTCAACCGCAACCATCAAACCCTTCTTAATGTTCTATTTTTATGGTTATGCCCAATAGATAAATCGTTGGGCACACCTTAATTTGGCCTTTGTCATTAATTGTCCAAACTCCCGTCATGCTGTTGTCACCTAAACCTCCTACTTTTCACAAAAAGGCGTTGTCAAAGTAAGGAAAGGTCACATGAGAACCATAGAGACAATTACACAGCCAATTGCAACCATTGCTAAGTTTGATTTAGCGCTCTCTAGTGTTTGTCTTAAGCACCGTTTTAATCAACAAGTCGCCAATATCAGTAAAGGAGTTTCCCACAGTGGTGACGGGCATCTTTACTTGGTGTTGGGGTTATTAGCTTGGTATTTAGATAAGGAGCAAGGAGTCTGGTTTTTACTGGCGGGTTTACTTGCTTTTGCTATCGAGCTACCAATTTATTGGACGCTGAAAAATAGTTTTAAGCGTCGTCGCCCTGAAGAGCTTAGTGCACTCCTTCCTGCTTTTATTACCCCCTCTGATCGCTATAGTCTTCCTTCAGGACACACTGCCGCTGCGTTTGTCATGGCGACGCTGATTGATCATTTCTATCCGAGCCTAGACGTTGCTGCATTCTTTTGGGCAAGTTTAATCGGAACCGCGCGAATCTTATTGGGTGTGCACTTTTTTACCGATGTCATCATTGGTGCACTGCTTGGCAGTCTTTGTGGTGGATTAGCGATTGCGATGTTAGGAGGCTAATTGATGAAAATCTTGTACGGTGTTCAAGGGACAGGAAACGGACATATTGCACGCGCAAGGGCGATGAGTCATGCGTTTAAAGAGCACGATGTTGAGGTCGACTTTTTGTTTTCTGGGCGAGCGCCGGAAAAATACTTTTCAATGGAAGCATTTGGCGATTACCAGACTCGCCGAGGCTTCACCTTTATTACCGAAAAAGGCTCTGTAAACTACGCGAAAACAGCATTGAATAACAATTTGGTGCAGTTTTTCAAAGAAGTTAAGCAACTCGATCTATCGTCCTACGATCTTATCATTAATGATTTCGAACCTGTGACTGCGTGGGCAGCGAGACAACAAAATAAGCCTTCTATTGGTATCAGCCACCAAAATGCTTTCCGTTATCCGGTGCCACTAAAGGGAGCAAGTTGGTTAGATAAATCCGTCATTGAATACTTTGCGCCTTCTCAACACCACCTTGGTTTGCATTGGCATCATTTTGATCAACCTTTGTTACCACCGATAGTGCATACCGTCGATAGCCAAGCAGAAAACGACGACTTCGTGTTGGTGTATCTACCGTTCGAATCGATTGAAGATATCTCGGACTTATTGTTCCACTTTAATCAACAAGCGTTTATCTGTTATCACCCGGATGTGATCGAATGTGAGCAGGTAGAAAACATAGAACTGCGCCCTTTATGCCACAGCAACTTCCAGCATCATTTGCATCGCTGTAGTGGTGTCATTGCTAATGGTGGGTTTGAGCTTCCTTCAGAAGCCTTGTCTTTGGGGAAAAAATTGTTACTAAAGCCACTCGCGGGTCAATTCGAGCAGCAGAGCAATGTTGCGACCTTAGAAGATTTAGGGCTTGCGATGTCGATGGAGAGCTTAGACATTTCCGCAGTACGCCAGTGGCTAAAGGAGCAACAAGCCGAAAGTGTGAAATACCCAGATGTTGCTCAGGCTATTGTTCATTGGGTACTGCAAGGTGCATGGGATTCAAAAGCAGAGTTATCCAGACAGCTGTGGGAGCAGGTTGATTTTCCAAGTTACGTGTCGAACATTTAAGTACGTTGTTCTAAGTACATTGTTCCTTCCATTTTTGACACGATTTTGTTGCAGCCTTTCTGTTTGGAAGGCTGCATTTTTATTCTTCCTCTCTCATTTCTATTCAGTGTGTATTTGCTGATAATTTGACTGATAAGTGCAAAATTCAATCAGAGATATAGCTGTCATCTGTTGTTCTTATTCCAACTAATAACTGAGCTAAATGCATGCTTGTGTTGACCGCCTGTCCTATCAATTTGCTAAATACGTCCTCAAAGAATGCATTTTTACGTGTTTTATAGTTTTTTATGTTTTTATCAAGTATTTGTTATTTAACAAATAAATACCTAATTGGCTAAAATTTACTGATTAAATATCAATCTAGTTGCGAAACCGCAATCGATTAGTTGATAGTACAGTTCGAGCCGGAAGTATCCGGACGATAAATATAATAAAAAGTTAGGTTATCTATTCGTAAAATGATTCGAATCCAGCCGCCGTCTTTTGTGCGAGATGGGATTCTATTCGTTATGAATTTAATGAACAAAGTTGACGATTACAAAAGAGGCGCACTCAATGTTAGAGAAGAAAGACGCGATGAGCGCAATTGCTAGCTACCGTATGGAAAGCACTTTGCGTGGTGTAGATTTAAACCTACTGACTGTATTTGATGCTGTAATGCAAGAGCAAAATATTACTCGTGCAGCACATAACCTAGGCATGTCTCAACCGGCAGTAAGTAACGCCGTGGCACGCTTAAAAGTGATGTTTAACGACGAGCTATTCATGCGCCAAGGCCGTGGTATTCAGCCTACGCAACGAGCTCGTCAACTGTTTGGCCCTATTCGCCAAGCACTACAGCTGATTCGCAATGAACTTCCTAGCTCTGTATTCCAACCAGAATCTTCGACTCGCTTATTCAAGCTTGCGATTTGCAGCCCTTGTGACATGCGTTTTGCTCCGAAGATCATGGCAAAAGTGAATCAACAAGCACCAAACGTTCAGCTTCACCTAGATGCAGAATTTGACCGTTTGTTGTCTGAGCGTATGCGCTACCAAGAAATTGATTTCGTGATCGACTACGCTCGTTTTGATGAGCAAGGTTTCTCAAGTACTGAAATCTTCAAAGATGAATTAGTGGTTATCGCATCAAAAACACACCCACGCATTCAAGGTGGTGTGACGGCTGAGCAACTGCTTAACGAAAAGCATGCGAAGTTATCGAAAGTGCATGGCCAACGTAGTTTCTCAGAGCAAGCGTACCGTGAACTGGATTGCCAAGCGGCGTATGAAGGTTCTAGTTTAAGCAACCTACTATACGTGGTGGGTCAATCTGAGCTTGTGACTATTGCACCACGTTGGATGGCGGAAAATGCGGTAAACAGCGATCAACTGCAAATTCTTGATTTCCCATTTGCGAACAAAGAAATCAGCGGCTTCTTAAGCTGGCATGAATCAAGCGAAAAAGATAAAGGCCACATTTGGCTGCGCGATCAACTGATGATCACTTGTGGTGAAGTCGTTGCCGCAAAATAAGATGACGTTTGGTCTTCTCGATTAGACCATATTGGTAATCATCAATTTTTACAATTCATTGGTCCCCGAGCGATTTTTGTCTCTCGGGGCTTTTTGTTTTCGTAATCAACAATCGAAACAGTAAGTTAAATAGAGTAATCATTCAGCAATTTGAGGTACGTTCGCGACGTATAAGTGATAGTTGTCTCTTATTAGTGATAAGTTTGATACTGGTCAGTTGCGTTTTAGCAAGCCGTGAGTACACTTGTTCGCTCAATTAGCTTACGCCTGTAAGCCAAAAGGTAAGTAAAAGAATGGCCAAGTTAGATTTTCATATCGTTAAACGTATTCGTGAACAAATTGCGAACGGTGGTACACGCGTTGCACTCAAGCATAAAGTGGGTGAGGAGTGGCAAGGTATTACGTGGACGCAATTTGGTCAGCAAGTTGATGCTTTATCACTTGCACTTTTGGCTCAGGGATTAGGAGTCCAAGATAAGATCGGCATTTTCTCGAACAACATGCCGCAATGGACGATTGCTGATATCGCAGCACTGCAATTACGCAGCGTGACAGTACCTATTTACCCAACCAATACTGCCGCTCAGTCGGCGTACATCATCAACAATGCAGACGTCAAAGTTCTGTTTGTTGGTGAACAGCCTCAATTTGATGCAGCAGTGAGCATTTTTGACCAGTGCGAACAGTTAGAGCTCATTGTTGCGATGTCTGATGATATAGAACTTGGCGATCATGATTTCGTTATCTCTTGGCAAGCATTTGTTGCCAAAGGCGACACTACATATCAAGTTGAATTGGATGCGCGTTTAGATCAGGCAAAAGAAGATGATCTACTCACGCTCATCTACACCTCGGGTACAACAGGCCAGCCAAAAGGCGTTATGTTGGACTACGCAAACATTGCGGCGCAATTGGAAGGGCACGATCAGCGCTTGAGCCTTTCTCAAAGTGACGTGTCATTATGTTTCCTTCCGTTGTCACACGTATTTGAGCGCGCTTGGACCTTTTATGTATTGTACAAAGGGGCGACCAACTGCTATTTGCAAGACACCATGCAAGTACGTGATGCACTGAGCCAGGTGCGACCTACCGTGATGTGTGCCGTACCGCGTTTCTATGAGAAGATCTTCTCTGCGATTCACGAGAAAGTGTCTCGCGCGCCGATTCATCGTAAGATCATGTTTACTTGGGCAGTCAACATGGGCGCAAAAATGGCCGCTTGTCATCAAGAAAAACGTCAGCCATCGCTCTTGCTGCGTAAGTCATACGCTTTGGCGGATAAGTTGGTTCTGAGCAAACTGCGTGCGCTACTTGGCGGGCAAATCAACTTTATGCCTTGTGGTGGTGCAAAGCTGGATGAAACCATCGGTCGATTCTTCCATGCGATTGGTATCAACGTTAAGTTGGGCTACGGCATGACTGAAACCACGGCGACAGTATCGTGTTGGGATGATAAATGTTTTAACCCCGACTCTATTGGTATGTCGATGCCTGGCGCACAGGTTAAGATCGGCGAAAACAACGAGATTCTGGTTCGTGGTCCAATGGTGATGCGTGGCTATTACAAAATGCCAGAAGAGACGGAAAAGACCTTTGATGAGCACGGTTTTCTAAAAACGGGCGACGCTGGTTACATTGATGAAAATGGCAACTTGTTCATCACCGATCGTATCAAAGAGTTGATGAAAACTTCAGGTGGTAAATACATCGCTCCACAAATGATTGAAGGTGCGATTGGTAAAGACCACTTCATCGAGCAAATCGCAGTCATTGCGGATACTCGTAAGTTTGTTTCTGCGCTTATCGTGCCTTGTTATGACTCGCTAGAAGAGTACGCGAAAGAGCTGAATATTAAATATCACGATCGCGTTGAGTTGATTAAGCACCACCAGGTGGTCGAAATGCTTGAGAAGCGTGTGAACGATCTTCAAAAAGAGTTGGCAAAGTTTGAACAAGTGAAGAAGTTTAAATTGTTACCAAGAGCTTTCTCTATGGATGATGGTGAGTTAACGCCAACTCAAAAACTTCGTCGTAAAGTCATCAATGACAAATACCAAGATGAAATTGAAGAAATGTATAAGGAAAAGTCGGATAAAAAGTAACTTAAGCTGACTTAGGTTTTATATTGATGAAAAAATCCCCAGTGATGTGATCGCGCATTGCTGGGGATTTTTGTTTGCATTGATTTTTTCTGCTTTGCTCGTCAAATAACGCTATTTCGCACCCTATAGCTAAAAGCTTATGAAATAATGTTCTTTTTTTAAGCGTTAATTTTTTAGGTTGTACTGTGAAATAGGAGATGTGTGGCTGCTATTCCTACTAACATTCTAATTACTAGTATCTTGTTTAAAAAGTAGACCAATCTCTCATTAGACCCTTTGATAATAAAACGTTACATTTGTTGGGTAACCTTGCGGGATGTTATGACGAACGCAAGACATAGCCGAAAACGTGGAAGTATTTCGATTAGGCTACGAATAAGACCTAGACTATGTAAAACCAGACCAATCCGTTGACCTTACGGTGAGGAAACTGGCTAAGGAGAGCAATTATGACAGCAATGTTGTCAGGCGCAGAGATGGTGGTTCAATCTCTGATAGAAGAGCACGTAGAGCAGATCTTTGGCTACCCAGGTGGCTCTGTTTTGGATATCTACGATGCACTGCATGCCAAAACCGATCAAATCAAACACGTACTTGTAAGGCATGAGCAAGCCGCCACTCATATGGCAGATGGTTACGCTCGAGCTACCGGTAAACCGGGTGTCGTACTTGTGTGCTCGGGGCCGGGCGCGACCAATACCATTACGGGTATTGCAACAGCGTATATGGACTCTATCCCAATGATCGTTATCTCGGGTAACGTACCGAATAGCCTAATTGGTAATGATGCTTTCCAAGAGTGTGACATCGTCGGTGTCTCCCGCCCAGTGGTCAAACACAGCTTTTTAGTAAAAAAAGCGGAAGATATTCCTGAAACAATCAAAAAAGCGTTTTATATCGCGACTACAGGTCGACCTGGTCCAGTTGTGATCGATTTGCCAAAAGATGTAATGAACCCGCAAATCAAACTGCCTTATCAATATCCAGAAACGCTTTCTATGCGCTCTTACAAGCCGACAACTTCGGGCCATAAAGGCCAGATTAAAAAAGCGCTTAAATCGCTATTAGAAGCGAAAAAACCAGTGCTTTATATCGGTGGTGGTGCGGTGATTTCTGGCGCCCATGAACATATTTTAGAGCTTTCCGACAAACTGAACCTACCAGTAGTGAGTACTTTGATGGGCTTGGGGGCATTCCCGGGTACACATAAAAACTCACTGGGCATGTTGGGTATGCACGGCACTTACGAAGCTAATATGGCAATGCATGAAGCGGATCTTATTTTTGGTATCGGTGTGCGTTTTGATGACCGTACAACCAACAATCTTGAAAAGTACTGCCCAAACGCAAAAGTGATGCATATTGATATCGATCCGTCATCGATCTCGAAAAACGTGAAAGTGGATTTGCCGATCGTAGGTTCTGCGGAAAAAGTGCTGACAACCATGCTCGGGCTGCTTGCAGAGCAAGGTAGTGGAAATGATCAAGATGCTATCACCGCATGGTGGGATGACATTCAAGTATGGCGTGACCGCAACTGCTTGTCTTATGAAACGTCTCCAGAACGAATCAAGCCACAGCAAGTAATTGAAACGCTGCACAAGCTAACTAATGGCGACGCATATGTGGCGTCTGATGTGGGCCAGCATCAGATGTTTGCGGCGCTGTACTACCCATTCAATAAGCCGCGCCGTTGGATAAACTCTGGTGGTCTTGGCACCATGGGATTTGGTCTTCCGGCTGGCATGGGCGTGAAGTTTGCCATGCCACAAGAAGAGGTCGTGGTTGTGACTGGTGACGGCAGTATTCAGATGAATATTCAAGAATTGTCGACAGCCATGCAATACGACATTCCAGTGAAGATCATCAACCTGAACAACCGATTTTTAGGCATGGTAAAACAGTGGCAAGACATTATTTATCAAGGTCGTCACTCTAATTCTTACATGAGTTCTGTTCCTGACTTTGCAGCGATTGCAGAAGCTTATGGTCACGTCGGTATTCGTATCGAAACGCCTGATCAGCTCGAAGAAGGGCTACAAAAAGCGTTGGATATGAAAGATCGTCTGGTGTTTGTGGACATCAACGTAGACGAAACCGAACACGTATACCCGATGCAAATCAAAGGTGAGGGTATGGATAAAATGTGGCTAAGCAAAACGGAGAGAACTTAATATGAGACACATTATTTCATTGCTATTGGAAAACCAACCGGGTGCGTTGTCTCGTGTTGTTGGTTTGTTCTCTCAACGTGGTTACAACATTGAATCTTTGACGGTATCACCGACTGATGATGAAACCCTGTCGCGAATGAACATTACCACGACATCTGATGAGATGCAGTTGGAACAAATTCAGAAGCAGTTACACAAACTGATCGATGTGCTGAAAGTACAAGAAGTCACCGAGTATGAGCACATTGAGCGTGAACTGATGATGGTGAAAGTGAAAGCCAGTGGTTTTGCGCGAGCAGAAGTGAAGCGGACGGCAGACATCTTCCGTGGCCAGATCGTGGATGTCACGGCTTCCCAATACACCGTACAACTTGCGGGTACGAGTGAAAAGCTAGATGCCTTCATTCAAGCGATATCCGAAGTGACCGAAGTTGTCGAAGTTGCTCGTAGTGGTGTCGTTGGCATTGCGCGAGGAGAGCGAGCTCTCAAACCTTAACTCTCTGATTGCATATAGAAAAGCCACTTAATCTAAGTGGCTTTTTTGTTTAGAAAATAACAATTAATGATATAATTGTCGTTTTAGTAAGCATGATAGGCATTAGACGTGTGAAAGTACCTAAGCGAGTCGGCACCTTATTGGCGACAGCACTATTTTTTAGTGCACTCACTGCCGCTTACTACTATCAGAAATATCTGACGTTGTTAGAAAACAATGTTGAGAACACCGCTCAAGAAGCGTTACATCAATTGGCCTATACTGGCCGTGAATACAGCAATATTCAGGATCAAATCGAAACGATCAGTGACCTACTTGGTCACAGCCAAAGTCTGTATGAATATCTGCGCCAACCTAACCGGGTGAACCGTTCCATCTTAGAAGACATGTGGATCTCGGTCGCAATCAATCAAAAGTTGTATAAGCAAATTCGCTTTCTTGATGTTTCTGGTCGAGAAAAAGTGAGGATTAATTATGAGATTGAAACAGGCGCTGCGTTGCCCGCGATCAAATTGCAAAATAAGTCAGAGCGAGATTACTTTCAATTCGCTAAGAACTTAGACGATGGCGAAATCGCTTCGTGGGGGATAGGTTTAGAACGAGAGTATGGCGAGTTAGTCTATCCCTATAGCCCGTCACTGCGTATTTTGATGCCTATTTCGCTTAACGGAAAGCGCGAAGGGTATCTTGTGCTTAATGTTGATATTGACTATTTATCCTCTCGACTCAACTATTCGTCAGTGCTTGATTTCCATATTGAGCTGATTAAGAGTGACGGATTTTACATTGATAGCCCTAAATCAGCTCGTTTGTATGGCCATATAATTCCCGCTCGCTCTCAATTTAATTTTGGCCGGATGTACCCAAACATTTGGCGTAGTTTAAATTCAAAAGATTCGGGCTATGCTTACAATGGTTCGAATTTGGTCGCGTATCGCACCATCCAGTTTGTTTCTAGCGAACCTCTTCATCTGGTTATTGATCTTACCAATGAGCAGTTATTATCCCGAGCTCAGAGGGATATTGATGACTTAATCCAAGAAGCGTTTTTTGTTCTAAGTTTGGTGCTCGGCTTCACTTTGCCGACGGCAGCCCTTGCTCTGCATTATCGGCGTCATAGTATGGAATCGAAGTTGGCTCGAGCTGCTCTTGATGGTATGACTGCGGTGATGATCTCGGATGCTTCACATAGAATCATCATGGTTAATCAAGAGTTTGAAAACATGATGGGTTACTCAACCAAGCATGCCCAAGGTTGGAGTGCACATCATTTAATTCTCTTACCTGAAGATCTCGAAGCAAACCTGAGTATCTGGAAAACACTGAAGAGTGAACACGTATGGGAAGGGGAGATTCGTTGTCGAACTAAGTTTAATCAAGTCTTTACTGCAATAATGCGTATTCAGGCGAATTTAACCAAATCAGGTAAAGTGAGTTATTACATTACGTCGCTGGTGGATATCTCTGGGCAAAAAGAGTTAGAAGAAAAATTACGAAACCTAAGCGAAAAAGATGGCTTGACGGGGTTGTGGAACCGCCGAAAATTTGAAGAGCAATTGGCGCAATATGCGGGGATTATTGAACGCTATCCTGATAGCCCTCCTGCTTGTTTGGCGTTGTTTGATATTGACCATTTTAAGCGTATTAATGACGAGCTTGGCCACGACGAAGGAGACAAGGTGATTTGTAGTGTCGCAGAAACCCTCCTAGAAGAAGTCCGCAGCACAGACTTTGTATCTCGTGTCGGTGGTGAGGAATTTGCAGTGATTATGCCGCATACAACACTAGAAGAGGCTGAAATTGTATTGAACAGGCTACGTGTCGCGGTTCAAATGCGTAGTGATAGAGGCATTACTGTCAGTGCTGGGTATAGTGATTTAACCTCTGATCGTACAAGAACGTATAAATGTGCTGATATTGCTTTGTATGAGTCAAAAAGTGCAGGGCGTAACTGCGTATCGCTATGTCATAGTTATGATGATATTGCTTAGTGCTTTTACAAAAACGAAAAAACGGGGATAGACCCCCGCTTTTTAGTCTCAGCGTTATTCGCTAGCCAGTATGCGACATTGGTTGTCGATGGCGGCTTCGATACACTGTATTGACTGTCTCAAATAACGCTCTAGATAACCTAAAGCATCCTGACTCTTTTTGTCTAGCGATGCCTTCATCAGCATTTCTTGCTCATCGAGATTACAGTGCCCAGGGTTCCCTGTGCCTAAAATCTGCATCGCGAAGTATTGGTAGCGTTTAATTTGCGTGAGTAGATCGCGGAAAAACCCAAACATATTGACAGAGCCAACACCTTCAAATAGCGCAGTAAGAAACTGATTTTGGCGCTCTTCCCATTCCCTCCAACAAAAGCTTTCGCCAGGTTTGACTCGGGATAACTTGTGATAAGCAGTTAGTACATCCAGTTCCCATTTTTCATCGCCAATCATAATTGCCTTACTGAGTAAGCATGCGGAGACCATTTGCAGGCTTTCGTACAAGTCATGTAACTCATCTTTACATACAGGTGCAACCCAGCAGCCTTTTTGCGGCTCGAGTTTGACGTATTTGCTCCAAGATAATTGCACCAATGCTTCTCGAATGGGTGACGCTCCTACGTTGTACTTCTCTTTGAGTTCGGCAACCACGAGTTTTTGACCTGGTTTAAGCTCGCCATCGAGAATATCCTGACGGATCATTCTTAATACTTTGTCGGTAAGAGTGGGACTAGACACATACACCTCATAGAAACTTTAATCGTGACGATAAAATTAAACAGTACGAAATTCTGATAGGGGTAAATAATACAATTAGCCTATTATGAGAGCAAGAAAGCCATATAAAAAAGGAGGGCATAAGCCCTCCTTCTCAAGAAACTGAAGTGTTAAAAGTTCAGTCTTATAGCACGTGTACAGAAGCTGTGTTCGTAGTACCTGAAGCAACTAGAGCGCCAGAAACCATAACAACGATATCGCCTTTGTTACCTAGACCTGATTCTAGAGCAAGTTCTTTACCCGCTACGTAGAATGCGTCAGTGCTTTCGATTGAATCAACAACTACAGGAGTAACACCTTTAGTTAGAACTAGCTGTGCAGCAGTTTTCTTGTTAGTTGTTAGCGCTAGAATGTTTGCAGTTGGGAAGTACTTACGTACTGAACGTGCAGACTTACCGCCTTCAGTTGCAACAACGATAAGTGGAGCTGCTAGTTTCTCAGCTGTGTCTACAGCGCCTTTACATACTGCTTCAGTGATGCGAAGACGTGGGCTGTCTAGACGAGAACCTAGTTCAGCTTTTAGCGCTGAGTCAGTACGGTTCGCGATTTGAGCCATGATAGTTACCGCTTCAACAGGGTATTTACCTTTCGCCGTTTCACCAGAAAGCATTACTGCGTCAGTACCGTCCATTACTGCGTTAGCAACGTCGCCTGCTTCCGCACGAGTAGGACGTGGGTTGTTGATCATAGAATCAAGCATTTGAGTTGCAGTGATAACCATCTTACGTGCACGGTTACACTTCTCGATCATCATTTTCTGAGCGAAGATTACTTCTTCAGCTGGGATTTCAACACCTAGGTCACCACGAGCAACCATGATGCCGTCAGAAAGCTCTAGGATCTCGTCGAAGTTATCAACACCTTCTTGGTTTTCGATCTTAGAGATGATGTGGATGTTCTCGCCGCCGTTTGCAGCAAGTACTTCACGGATTTCTTGAACGTCAGACGCTTTACGGATGAAAGAAGCTGCTACGAAGTCAACGCCTTGCTCACAACCAAATTTTAGGTCGTTCTTATCTTTTTCAGATAGTGCAGGTAGGTTTACAGAAACGCCAGGAAGGTTAACACCTTTGTTTTCGCCTAGTGCACCGTTGTTAAGAACTTTACATTTAACTTCAGTTTCAGTCTTAGAGATAACTTCCATCTCGATTAGACCGTCGTCTACTAGGATAGTGTTACCTACGTTTAGGTCTGCTGCGAAACCAGCGTAAGTTACTGCAACTTTATCTTTGTTACCTACAACTGAAGTGTCAGTTGTGAAAGTGAATTCTTGACCTGCTACTAGATCAACATCGTTACCGCCTTCTAGCTTGATAGTGCGGATTTCTGGACCTTTAGTATCTAGAAGAATTGCTAGTGGTTTGCCAGTAGCTTCCATTACTTTACGGAAGTTCGCGATACGAGTGCCGTGTTCTTCGTAGTCACCGTGAGAGAAGTTAAGGCGCATTACGTTCATGCCTGCGTTAACTAGTTCAGTTAGCTTCTCTACAGATTCTGTTTTAGGGCCAATCGTACATACGATTTTGGTCTTTTTCATGGAAGATACTCTCCGGTAAGTATAGTTACAATTTGAAAGTCGGTTATTTACTCTGAAGTCAGGACGTTTTTGATGACATTTAGTACCTGTCACCCACCGATTTTTCGTCTCATTATTAGAACTTCAGATTCTGAAAGTCTTTCACCAAGTTTAGTCATTTTATGACTAAAAGATCGGCGATTTTGGTTACCTTTTTGTGACTAATCCCACTTTATATGCAGAAAGTTGCAAAAAAATAGCCTTCAATTCTGTAATTTTTTTTCTTTTCGGTGGCGAATTCTACCACTGAATGAATCCAATATCACTGTTTAAGAATTGTCTTAGGACAAGGTTTTATCGAGAAATATTAATTTTTTGGATCGAAATAAATGGACTTAAAAGTTTCGGTTTGACTATAATAAGTTTCACATCGAAACTTAAAATCAAAACTTAAATGTCGAAACGAAACACTCAATTAAGAAGACACGCCATTTCTAACTTGGTTTCTGAACTAGGAGAAGTCAGCGTTGATGAACTTGCTCAGAAATTCGAAACCTCAGAGGTCACGATTAGAAAGGATTTAGCTTCTTTAGAGAAAAACGGCCAACTTCTACGCCGCTATGGCGGTGCGATTGCTATCCCAAAGGAAGTCATTCACGAAGAATTGGGCGCTAATGTTTCGACTCGAAAGTTAAGCTTAGCAAAAGCAGCAGCATCATTGATTCGCGATCATAATCGCATCGTGATCGACAGTGGCAGCACGACTGCCGCGCTGATTCAACAGTTGAATGACAAACGTGGCTTAGTGGTCATGACCAACTCGTTGCATGTTGCTAACGCCCTAAATGAATTAGAGAGCGAACCGACACTGCTGATGACTGGCGGTACTTGGGATACGCACTCAGAGTCCTTTCAAGGCAAAGTAGCCGAATCTGTATTACGAGCTTACGACTTTGATCAACTGTTTATCGGTGCGGATGGCATCGATCTCGAGCGTGGAACCACGACATTTAATGAGTTGGTTGGCTTAAGTAAGGTAATGGCAGAAGCGTCACGTGAAGTGATCGTAATGATCGAGTCCGAAAAAATCGGCCGTAAGATCCCAAACTTAGAGCTCGCTTGGCATCAAGTTGATGTGTTGGTGACCGATGCAGATATCCAAGCAGAGCATAAAGTACAGATTGAACAACATGGCGTGAAAGTCATTTGCGCCTAATAATGTAATCAGTTTCATATTTTACTTCCCTCTGGATAAAGGCCTTTGCTTGCTGCCTCTATTTGAAATCATGGCTAGGGAAGAACAAAACTACAAACGGAGATAAACACATGTGTGGAATCGTAGGTGCAGTAGCACAACGAGATGTTGCAGAAATTTTGGTTGAAGGTCTACGCCGCTTAGAGTACCGCGGTTACGACTCTGCTGGCGTTGCGGTTGTTGATGGCGAATCAAACCTAACGCGCGTTCGTCGCTTGGGTAAAGTACAAGAATTGGCTGATGCAGTAGAAGAAGCAAAAGTGATCGGCGGAACTGGTATTGCGCACACTCGCTGGGCGACGCACGGTGAACCTTCTGAAATCAATGCTCACCCACACATGTCTGGTGATATCGCAGTGGTACATAACGGCATCATCGAAAACCATGAAGAGCTGCGTGAGCTGCTTCAATCTCGTGGCTACGTGTTTGAATCGCAAACGGATACAGAAGTTATCGCACACATGGTTGAGTGGGAACTTCGTACTTCAGAAACGCTATTAGAAGCGGTACAAAAAACAGCAAAACAACTTGAAGGCGCATACGGCACGGTAGCGTTGGATCGCAAAGATCCTTCACGCATCGTAGTAGCGCGTTCAGGCAGCCCGATCGTGATCGGTTTTGGTGTAGGTGAAAACTTCCTAGCGTCTGACCAACTTGCATTACTTAACGTTACGCGCCGTTTCATGTACCTAGAAGAAGGTGACGTAGCAGAAATTACTCGCCGTGAAGTCACTGTGTTTGATGCAACGGGTGAGCCAGTTGAGCGTGAAATTGTTGAATCTAATGCAGAGCATGATGCAGGTGATAAAGGTCAATACCGTCACTTCATGCAAAAAGAAATCTATGAGCAACCTAAAGCGTTGATCAACACAATGGAAGGTCGTATCACGGCAGACTCTGTTGTGACAGACGCGATCGGTGTGCACGCGGCAGACATTCTAAGCAAAGTAGAACACGTACAAATCGTGGCGTGTGGTACGTCTTACAACGCAGGTATGACGGCACGTTACTGGTTTGAAGACATTGCAGGCGTTAGCTGTGATGTAGAAATTGCGTCTGAATTCCGTTACCGCAAGTTTGTGACTCGTCCAAACAGCCTATTGATTACGTTGTCTCAGTCTGGTGAAACCGCTGATACCCTAGCAGCTCTTCGCCTAGCAAAAGAGAAAGGTTATATGGCGGCGATGACCATTTGTAACGTAGCAGGCTCTTCTCTGGTTCGTGAATCAGATTTTGCGTTCATGACTCGCGCTGGTGTTGAAATCGGTGTGGCTTCAACCAAAGCGTTCACGACTCAGCTTTCTGCACTACTTATGCTGGTAACAGCACTGGGTAAAGAGCAAGGTCGCATCAGCAAAGAGAAAGAAAAAGAGATTGTTGAAGCGCTACACGCACTTCCTAAGCAAATCAACGCGGCACTTTCTTTCGAGAAAGAAATTGAAGCACTTGCAACGGATTTTGCAGACAAGCACCACACATTGTTCCTAGGCCGTGGCGAGTTCTACCCAATCGCGATGGAAGCGTCTCTAAAACTGAAAGAGATCTCGTACATCCACGCAGAAGCGTACGCGGCGGGTGAACTGAAACACGGTCCTCTGGCTCTAATTGATGCTGACATGCCTGTTGTTGTGGTTGCACCAAGCAACGACCTACTTGAAAAGCTAAAATCAAACGTTGAAGAAGTGCGTGCGCGTGGCGGCCTTCTATACGTATTCGCAGATGCAGACGCAGGCTTCGAAGGCGATGAGACAATGAAGATCATCACTATGCCTCACGTTAGTGAAATCACGGCGGCGATCTACTACACCATCCCTATGCAGTTGCTGTCTTACTACGTAGCACTGATCAAAGGTACGGACGTAGACCAACCACGTAACCTGGCGAAAGCGGTAACGGTTGAGTAATTACGCTTAACAGCAAAAATCCAAGCGGCACATGCGAGAGTATGTGCCGCTTTTTTATTTAAGCCCACTTTAAGGGGGTGAGTTATTGACCCAACTGGTGAGCGGTTAGAATTGCAGAGTAGACATTTTCTGCCGTCACTGGGAATGGCATATTGTGGATGGTTTCTCCCTCGGCCGTTGAGGCTTCGGCGACCTCGCGCAACTTAGCGTGGTTAAGCTCTTTAACGCCCATATCAAATAAGTTGGTTGGTAGACCTACAGAGCGGCAGAATGCAAGAACCGTATTAATCTCTTCCATCGCTGCGTTTTCTAGTACCAGCTGAACTAGTGTGCCGAACGCGACTTTCTCACCATGATAGAGATGATGACACTCTTCAAGCTTAGTTAGGCCGTTATGAATAGCGTGAGCACCCGCTAGACCACTGCTTTCAAAACCGATACCGCTTAGGTATGTATTGGCTTCAATAATGTTTTCTACCGCTTTGGTGCTCACACCATTTTCTACCGCAGCTTTTGCTTTTACACCATCTTCAAGCAAGGTTTCATAGCAAAGTTTCGCAAGCGCTTGTGCTGAACGCGTCGCTAACCCACCAGCCATTGTTGCCTTACCAGAAGTCATGTTGGCACGAGCTTCAAAGTAGGTGGAAAGCGCGTCGCCCATCCCCGATACAAGTAAGCGAACAGGGGCTTTGGCGATGACTGACGTATCCATGATGACCATGTCTGGGTTTTTAGGGATCATCAAATATTCTGCAAATTCACCTTCAGGTGTGTATATCACCGCAAGCGCTGAGGTTGGTGCATCTGTCGAGGCAATGGTAGGAACCACCACGACAGGAATTTTGGTGTAAAACGCAACAGCCTTTGCTGTATCTAACGTTTTACCACCACCAATACCGACAATGACATCGTGTTTTTGAGTGGCACAAATGTCCGTGATGCGTTCAATCTCAACGCGCGAACATTCGCCACCAAAAATGTTCATAGTGAGTGGAAGCTTTTCGTCAGCAAAACTTTGCTTGACGTCATCACCAACCAGGTTAGTCACGAACTCATCGGCAATTACTAACGGACGTTCACCCAATGTTTTCACATAGTGAGCGATAGATGTAAGTACTTGTTCACCTTGGACGTATTTGCTTGGGCTGATAATAATTTTGTCCATAATTCAAACCTTTAACCTTTTTTATGTGTGTTTTGGGCTGCAATGGATATCCATTGTAGGGATAAGGTTTATATTAGGTTTGGTGTGGTAAGTGGTGAAGGATATCTCTGGTTTTGTTTCATGCTTTTATGACCTCTGTGTCAAACCGACTGTCAGAAGTAATAAGCATCAGCATGCTTTATGGCGACGATCACTATTCAGGAAAATTTGTCGTTTTTCGTTTCATATTGAAACAATAATGCCGAAGATTTCGTTTCAATATGAAACGAATTGATTGTTGTTGAGCACGATTTTTCTCTGTTTAAGATGAATTCATACCCTACATAAAAATATAAATGGAATGAGATAGAACGATGAAAAAGTTAATTAACCAAGTTGATGATGTTGTATTGCAGCAAATGGAAGGTCTGGCTTTATCTCGCCCAGAGCTAAAAGCGAACTACGAACCTCGTTACATGTGGCATGAGGAAACTCCGGGGCAAGTGGCACTGGTTTCTGGTGGTGGCTGTGGTCATGAACCTTTGCACGCTGGTTTTATTGGTAAAGGCATGCTGACAGGCGCCTGCCCAGGAGAGGTATTTACTTCACCTACGCCTGATCAAATGTACGAATGTGGTAACCAAGTGAATACCGGTGAGGGCGTGCTGTTTATCATTAAAAACTACACCGGCGATGTGTTGAACTTTGAAACGGCCGTGGAGTTGCTTCATACCGATGGCATCAAAGTTGGGTCGGTGTTGGTGGATGACGATGTTGCAGTCAAAGACAGCCTATACACCGCTGGTCGCCGTGGCGTTGCTGGAACGGTATTGGTTGAAAAGTTAGTTGGGGCTGCCGCGAGCAAAGGTTATTCGTTGGAGCAATGTGAAGCGCTGGCTCGTCGCGTTAATAATCACTGTCGTTCATTTGGCGTGGCGCTTAATGCTTGTGTTGTACCCGCAGCAGGTAAACCATCTTTTGTTCTGGAAGATGATGAAGTGGAGTTTGGTGTTGGTATCCATGGTGAACCAGGTATCAAGCGAGTGAAATACACCGATGTCGATACGTTAGTGGATGAAATGTTTGCTGAAGTTGCTGAAAACACACCTTATCAGCGCACATTGCGTATTTGGAATCGTGACGAAGGTGAATGGGATGAAGTGGAATCCAGCATTGAGCCTTTCGCCGCTGAACACAACTACATCGTGATGGTGAATGGTATGGGTGGTACGCCAACTTCAGAGCTTTACGGAGTGTACCGCCGTCTGGCTCATAACTGCGAGCAAGCAGGGTTCCGTATCGTGCGTAATATGGTTGGTAACTTCTGTACGTCACTCGATATGGAAGGCGTTTCGATTACGTTGCTGAAGGCAGACAAAGAGATGTTGGAGCTGTTTGATGCTCCTGTCGATACGGCTGCGATCAAGTGGTAAGAGGGGGGAGCAAACATGCAAATTGAAAAACAACATATCGTTCACTGGCTAGAGTTATGTGCAAAAACGTATCAAGAGAATCAAGATTTTCTGACCGACCTTGATCGTGATATTGGTGACGCCGACCACGGTCTCAATATGAACCGTGGCTTTAAAAAAGTCGCGGAAAAACTGCCGCAATTTGCGGACCAAAATATCGGCAGCATTCTCAAGAATACGGGCATGACCTTGCTTTCTAGTGTCGGTGGGGCAAGTGGCCCGCTGTATGGCACGCTGTTTATTCGTACGGCTGCCGCTGTCGGAACTCGAGAGCAACTAACGTTTGAAGAGTTGGTCGATGCACTAAAAAGCGGTGTGGATGGCGTGGTGTCTCGTGGTAAAGCGGAACTGGGTGATAAAACCATGTGTGATGTTTGGTTACCCGTTTTAGTTAGCGTGAAGGCGTCGTTAGAAAATGGCATGAGCGCCGATCACTTACTGAATGAAATGGTTGAGCTAGCAGAAACGAACGCGGTTGCCACGATTGAAATGTTGGCGAAAAAAGGGCGAGCAAGCTATCTGGGGGAACGTAGTATTGGCCACCAAGATCCCGGTGCAACCTCTTCTTTGTTAATGATTAAAGCACTACAGCAGGCAATAGCAGGTAATTAAGATGGTGGGAATTGTAGTTGTATCTCATAGTCGTCGCCTTGCAGAAGGGGTGGCCGAACTTGCCACCCAAATGACGCAAGGCAAAGCCAAGCTTGCGATTGCTGCTGGGATTGATGATCCAGAGAACCCGATCGGAACCGATGCCATTGCCGTGATGGAAGCGATTGAGCAGGTACAAGGTCAACAAGGGGTTGTTGTGTTGATGGATCTTGGCAGCGCGTTGCTTAGCACGGAAATGGCTCTGGACCTGATTGATGATCATGTGAGGGAAAATGTCACCCTTATCTCGGCACCTATTGTTGAAGGAACCATGGCGGCGTCGGTGGCTGCCGCCGCCGGACTGCCTTTATCGACGGTAGTCGAAGAGGCACAGAATGCGTTAAGCGTAAAACAAGAGCACCTTGGTGATCAGCCACTAACATCCGCTGAGATAGCGCCAGTATCAGAGAACTTTGAGCAAGAATGGACATTTGATTGGGTAGTGCAAAATCCGCATGGATTACATGCTCGTCCCGCTGCGGCCATTGTTGGTGCACTCGCGCCTTTTGACTGCCAATTATGGTTGAAAAAAGGCGAGCGCCGTGTGAACGCGAAAAGCTTAAACAGCATTGCGAAACTTGGCGTTCGTAGCCAAGAGACGATCACGCTGTGCGCACTCGGCTCTCAATCCAGTGAAGCAATCAAGGCATTTGAAGCCTTAGCTTATGAGCACTTCGGAGAAAAAGAGGCGGTTGAGCAAGGCATTATCGAACCTGAAGAAAGTTCAGATACTCTGCTCGATGGCATGGCCTCAAATCAGATTGAAGGTGCTGTTGTTGGTATTCGAGTCAATGACGGTATCGCTACTGCTCCTGCTGTCCTTTTTACTCATGAAATGCCAGCAGTGCCTGAACGTGATTTCCAAAGTGAACAAGATGAAATTGAACGGGTTAAGCGTGCGATAGGCGTGGTTGTTCAACATTTGCAGGAGCAAGCGAAGCAGCCGAAAGGGGAAATATTTGCTGCTCATAGCATGATGCTCAGTGACCCAGAATTATGGGCATCGGTCGAGTCGCGAATTCAAACGGGCATGATAGCCGAGCAAGCTTGGGTAGAATCACTGCAAACGTTGGCCGAAGAGTTTCGCCAGGCAGAAAGTCAGTACATGCGGGAACGCGAAGCAGATGTACATGATATCGCACGCCAAGTTATGGTCGAAATGACAGGCGTAACGCCTAATGCCATCGACATTCAGGAACCGAGTATTTTGTTGGCCCGCGACCTGATGCCTTCTGATGTGGCCGGGCTTGATAAATCGAAAGTGCTTGGTATCTGTTTGAGTGAGGGAGGGAAAACCTCTCACAGTGCGATTCTTGCTCGTGCGATGGGGATTCCTGCCATCGTTAAAGCTCAGGGCTGCCTTGATGCTGTGCGTGCTGGTCAAGTGGTGACTATTGATGGCTTCCGAGGGCATTTATGGTTCTCTCCTTCAGATGCCGTACAGCAGGAATTAGAAGCTCAGCAAATTGAGTGGCAAAGCATCCGACAACGTGCATTAGCGAGTGCTCAGCAAGCCGCAGTCACCTGTGATGGTGTCCATATTCCAGTACTCGCCAATATTGGTGGACCGAAAGATATTGATGATGCACTAACATCAGGAGCTGAGGGCGTTGGTCTATTTCGGACTGAGTTTCTATTTCAAAACAGTGATGAGTTGCCGACTGAGGAAGCGCAATACCAAGTGTATCGTGATATTGCAGCCGCACTTGGTGATAAGCCACTTACGATTCGTAGTCTAGATGTTGGCGGTGATAAGCCTTTAGCCGCTTATCCTATGCCAGCAGAAGATAATCCATTTTTAGGTTTGAGAGGGGTGCGGTTGTGCCTTCAACATGAGTCATTGTTTACCGCTCAACTTCGAGCCATTCTGAGAGCCTTTCACGAGCAACCGAATATTCAATTGATGATACCGATGGTGGCTCAGGTTGAAGAAGTGAGAAAAGTAAAAGTGCTGTTGGCGCATCAAGCAAACCAACTCGGCTTGGATGCGACTCATTTGCCCGTTGGTATTATGATTGAGGTACCAGCCGCGGTGTTAAATGCTGATGCGTTAGCCCAAGAAGTCGACTTTTTCTCTATCGGCACCAATGATTTGACTCAATATGTTATGGCCGCCGATCGAGGTAACGCCGCTGTTGCTGAATTGGTGAACTACTTTGAACCATCGGTACTAAAAGCCATTGAGCTCACGTGTGCAGCAGGCGATCGCGCGGGCATACCGGTTAGTATGTGTGGTGAGATGGCTGGCGATCCAAATGCCACAGAAACATTGCTTTGCGTGGGGTTGCGAAAATTCAGCGCCAGTTCGAGTATGCTCCCGGGACTAAAAGCGCAGATTCGTCAGTTGTCTGTCGATGTTTAATCGATACCTTATCGTTAGTACATCTGTACCGGCGTGCTTACGCCGGTTTTACTTTTGTTCTAGGAACGCCAATTCACGACTTAATACAGCTTCATTTGCTCCTGCAGCCCAAACTTATTAATTTTTCTCCATAAGGTCGTGCGGCCAATTTGCAATGCTTTCGCCATATCATGCATTTTGCCATCACACTGATTCCAAGCTTGAACGATAGCTCTTCTCTCGGCTTCTTCTAACGTGATTACTGGCGTATTTTCTGCGGTATGGCGAGAATTCAGTTTAATGTCTTCAGGAATATCGTTCAGCTTGATTAAGTTCGAACTGCGATTAAGCAAAATTCGCTCAGTTCGGTTTCTTAATTCGGAGTTATTGCCTGACCAACGAAAATTCATCAACGCTTCCAGTGCGACTGGCTCTATCGAGATAGTCACATTGTGGCGGCGTTCGTAATGGCTGATAAGCTGCTGGACGAGAAATTCAATGTCTTCTTTACGCTTTCGTAGTGGTGGAATGTGCAGCTCGTTCGAGGAGATTTCATAATAAAGTTGCCGACCAAATGAGCGCTGAGTGACATACTCGCTGATCTCTGAAGCGGTGCTCGTGATAAGTTGAAAGTCTACGGGGATCAATCGCAAACTGTCGCTGCGGCTGACGAGCCCAGTTTTTAACAACTTAAGTAGCACGGCTTGTAAATCGGGCGACAGATATTCCACCTTTTCTAAAAAGAGCGTACCGCCATGGGCGAGCTCAAACTTTGAAGGCATGCCTTGCCCTTCGTCATACCCCAGAGTTTCTTTGACCAGTTGCTCTGTATTGATGGAGCGGCAGTTGAGCGTAATGAACGGCCCTTCTTTGTAGGTGCTTTCGTTATGAATCGCCATGGCGAGAGTGGCTTTTCCTACACCTTCTTCACCCGTAATTAGAATCGGTGATTTGGACTTTATGGCCCGTTTTGCCACGGTAATGACATGCTTCATTTTTCGTGAAATGACGGGCAAAGTGCTGAACGTATAGCGCGCACTGCCACCTATTTGTTGTTGAGCAAGTTCGCGAATTTTATCGATAGGGTGCAAGAACAATAAGTGTGTGCCGTCGTTGAGTGGACGCAAGGTGATGATCGCCTCAACAAACTCGCCACGAACCTCTACCGTTGTGAGTTTACGGTTTATGCTCGCACCTGACTCAATACTAGTAAGGACATTCGGTGGGAAGCGCAAAACAGAAAAGACTTCTTTATCCAAGACCTGACTGGCTTCAATGTTTAACAAACGCTCGGACTGGTGATTTACCATGGTGATGCGATTTTCTTCATCCCACGCTAGAAGGCCGTCATCCATGCACTCTAACGTTGCGTTATGCGCACAAGTGAGGCGGTTCATGTTCTCTTGTTCCGACTGAATGTGGATTTGCAAGCTGACTTCTTTCGCGCTCGACGCGATGATGACTAAGTCTTCTTTCTTATAGCTTTCCGCTTTTCTGAAAAGGCATGTTGTACCGCGTAATTTGCCAAATTGGTCAAAAACAGGCGCCGCTACAGAGGCATAAGAGTGCAAGTGGCGATTGAAATGTTCGGCGGCAAAAACTTCACACGGGATATGAGTATTGATACAGAGATTGACTGCATTTGTGCCTATCTTTCCTTCGGAGAGAAAACAGCCTTGTTTTATGCCGAGCGTTTGCATCTCTTGTCGCATAGAGTCGTGCCCGACGGTGGAGAGAATACAGCCGTTGCCATCGGTTACCATCAATACCAGGTCTTCGTCCCCTAGCATGTCGTAAGTGTCTTCAAGTACGGTCGTGGCGCATTCGATGAGATGTTCGTTGCGCTTCATTAGAGATGAGAAGGTAAATCCAGAGGCAATATGTGGTTTTGACCAGGTGTAAGGGCTGCATTGCTTTATGCAACGCTCCCACGACTCGAGGACGGGAGTGCGGGAAAATTCTGGAGATACCCAGTGGTGTTTCTGGAAAAACTCCCACTTAGTTTTAGTGTCTTCGATTGAAAGCATGCGATACCGTTTCAATACTAGCGATAGATTGGTCTGATGTTACAGAGACATCGGAATATGGACTGTGATGGCTTTCACGCACGTTGTATAGAAGAATGTGCAAAAAGAGGGGCGAGTTGAGGAGGCTTCCTTGCCAGTTTTTCGATTAAAAAGGGCTGTCTTTGCCGAGCTCATTGCAAATCTCGACAATGGCAAGTGAGAGCCCTGACTTAATGATTTGTTGTTGACGTTGCAGTTGTAGCTGATAAAACTCAAGGTCGATGTCGTCATCTGGTTCGCTGACTTCCAGTTGTACCATGCCCATTTTCTTCACCAAGTGCAGTTTCTTAATTGGTTCTAGAATATTCGGGTCAGTGAATTCGTAATCTGAAGCGTCACTATTGAGTTGGTTTTTGAGTTTGATGATGTCTTCGATGTCGTGGTAAATGTCATCGGGGAGCACTCCCAAGCCAAACAATAACTTCAAACGAACAGACAGATCGCCCAGCGGTCCAGAGTCTTGTAGCAGCGGACCGACAACCGATTGAACAGCGAAGTTATCTTTACGAAAGATTCTTTGCACCAACCCGTCGATCGAATCGTTAAAAACGTCGACTGCTGCAATGAAAAAGCCTCGTACCGATGGTGCGCTGTTTAATCGCTCAATGATCTCGGTTTCGTTGATGTTATCTGCCATATACTGAATACATTTCTAATTATTAGCTATCCCAACTCTTCAAGCAGAGAAGGACATAGAAGGGGAGCCGAGCTCCCCTAGGTAAATCAAAGTTGGTTGTAAAGTGTCTCGATTTGAGCCACTTCAGCACTGTCTTCTGCAAGACCTGTGTATGTCGCTAGCGTCTTCTTCACACCCACTTCTTTTAATGAGTTTTGTAGCTCTACGGCTTGTGGGTCAGTGTCGTTAGTGTACTTCAACGCAGCGGCAATGCCTTTCAAAAGTGTTTGATTTTCAGTGCCATACTCAATTGTACCGAGTAAAGGCTTCACTAATCTATCGTTTGCACCCAATTTTCGAATTGGTTGACGACCTACGCGATCCACCTCATCCACTAAGTATGGGTTGGCAAAGCGTCCTAAAATCTTCTCGATGTAGGCGTTGTGCATGTCACGGTCGAAGCCGTAACGTTTGATCAGCACTTCACCACTCTCTTGCATCGCCTGTTTTACTTCAGCGTGAATGCTTGGGTCTTCAATTGCTTCACGAATGGTACGATGGCCTTTCAAGCAACCTAGGTAAGCGGTAATGCAATGGCCTGTATTGAGAGTGAATAGCTTGCGTTCTACGAATGCCATTAGGTTGTTGGTTCTTTCCATGCCAGCTATGTCAGGGATTTCGCCCTTGAATTGCTGCTCATCCACAATCCATTCGCTAAAACTCTCTACAGTGACTTCTAGTGGGTCATCGTTCGCCGCTTCTGCTGGTGGTACGATACGGTCTACCGCTGAATCGACAAAGCCAACCAACTCGTCTGCTTTCGCGTGCAATGATTCATCCAAGTGTTTATACACTTCACCTTTTAGGTGTGTGGTGCCACGAACCATGTTTTCACACGCTATGATGTTCAATGGTTTATCGTTACCTGCTGCAAAGCGTTTAGCAATGCCGGTAGCGATGGTTTTTGCAATGATGTCCAGTACGTTAGGGCCAACCGCTGTTGTTACCAAGTCGGTTTTTACAATGCGGTCAATGACATCTTCACTGGCTGAGTTAACCGCGGTGACGTGAGTTACTGTGTCGATTTGGCACTCAGTACCGACCACTTTTACTTTGTATTCTTGCTTGTGACTCAGTTGGTCGACGAGTGGAGCGTCAACGTCTGCGAATGTCACCTCGACTTCTGCGTCTGCTAATAGTTTACCGATGAAGCCACGACCAATGTTACCTGCGCCAAAATGAACTGCGTTTTTCATAATTCTTACCTACCAATGTCTAAAATGTTGACTTACGAAACTAGGGGGAGGCCAACCGCATAGGGGGTGACAGCTGACCTCATTTGCCTCAGGAGCAAATTAAAGGGGTAATTAAGCCGCTTGTTGACCGCCAAGGATGTTTAGAATCTCTTCCACATCGTTGGTGCTGGTTAGCTTCTCAATTGCCTCCGGCTCATCGAGCGCGTTCGTAATGGTGGTAATCACCTGGATGTGCTCATCGTTCTTAGCGGCAATGCCGATAACCAGTTTCGCAACATCGTCGTCGTCTTCAGTAAATTGGATACCCGATGGGTATTGGCAGATTACAATGCCGGTTTTCTTCACGCGGTCTTTCGCTTCCACCGTACCGTGAGGCACTGCGATAGATTCGCCTAGGTAAGTTGGAACCAATGCTTCACGCTCAAACATCGCGTCTACGTATTCTGGTTCTGCGTAGCCAAGTTCGACCAACTTGTTGCCCGCGAAGCGAATCGCTTCTTCTTTGTTGGCAGCTTTCAAACCTAGGTGAATGTTTTCACGCTGGATTTGGAACACCGACGTTTGCTGTGGCTCGAAGTTGTCGTCGTTTGCTGCCACGAGCGAAACTTTTACCATTTGGTCGTCATTGGCTGCGGATTGGTTTTGCGCTGCTAGTAGTTTGGTGACTAGCTGGTTGTACATCTCGCTATCTAGGAAGTTAGTCAATGAAATGTGGTGTGCGTTTGGAGCATGCTTACGTGCACGATCCGTTAAGTCTTTATGAGTAATCACGATATCTGCACTCTCTGGTAAGCTGTTAATGGCAAGGTTGGTTACGTGGATGTTCAGACCTGCGTCTTGAACCTTTTTGCGTAGCATGCTCGCGCCCATTGCACTCGAGCCCATGCCCGCATCACAAGCGACAATGATGCTTTGTACTGTCGCTAGGTCTACGTCACCTTTGCTTTGGCTGTTTACCACCGCATCGTTTTTAGATGCAGATTTCATGTCTTTCATTTGTGATGTTGCTTTTTCTAGTGCTGCTTCATCACCGTCTTCTTCTGTTGACGTTTGAGTCTTCATTAGCAGTGCTGCTACGGCGAATGACACGCCTGTTGCTGCTGCGATAGACGCTAGAACACCAACGATTGAGCCTTTCTGAGTCATCAACAAGATTGCAAAGATTGAACCTGGTGATGCTGGAGAAACGATACCTGCGTTAAAGATAGTTAGTACGAATACGCCAGTCATACCACCTGCGATAGCCGCAAGGATTAGGCGAGGGTTCATTAGGATGTATGGGAAGTAAATCTCGTGGATACCGCCGAAGAAGTGGATGATTGATGCACCACCTGCCGTTTGACGAGCCGTACCTTTACCAAACACCATGTAAGCTAGCAGGATACCAAGACCAGGACCTGGGTTTGCTTCGATTAGGAAGAAGATCGATTGACCTGTTTCAGACGCTTGCTGGATACCCAGTGGAGAGAAAATACCGTGGTTGATCGCATTGTTTAGGAAAAGGATCTTCGCAGGCTCAACGAAGATTGAAGTCAGTGGTAGTAGGTGAGCAGAAACTAGGAAGTTAACGCCTGCCGCCAAGCCACCAGAAAGAATTTTTACGAATGGACCGATAAAGATGAAGGCAAGGATCGCACATAGCATGCCGATGATGCCCGCAGAGAAGTTGTTAACCAACATCTCGAAGCCACTTTTTACTTTACCATCGATGTAGTTATCGAATTTCTTGATAGCCCAGCCGCCCATTGGGCCGACCATCATTGCGCCCATAAACATTGGGATGTCTGTGCCTACAATCACACCCATTGTTGTGATTGCACCGACTACCGCACCACGATCGCCACCAACTAATTTACCACCGGTGTAACCGATAAGTAGTGGCAGCAAGTAGGTAATCATTGGGCCAACCATAGAGGCTAATGTTTCGTTTGGTAGCCATCCCGTTGGGATAAATAGAGCAGTGATAAAGCCCCACGCGATAAACGCGCCGATGTTTGGCATTACCATGTTTGACAGAAAACGACCAAAATTTTGTATCTTGATCTTGGCATCTGGTGATATCATAACAATTCCCCGTTCGATGTTCTGATGAATCTTGTTGTAGTAAACGGTTCGCCAAAACCGTTTGTTTGATTGCTTAGTACCCAATCAATTTACCACACATTTTCCAATTGGAACTGACAACGGGTTTTTCGTGATCTACGCCCGCATTTCTTAGGCTGAGAAACGGTTTTTAAGTGACCAAGTTCAACTTATTAACTTGTAACTTAATAACAAAAAGCCACTTTTAAATCTGTCAATAAAAATCTTAGTGATCAATCCGATCTTCTGACAAATTTAAAATCAAAATACTTTGTGACTTTGATCACTTTTGATTTTTTTTGAAATTCGAATTAAATACTTGTAATGATCAATGTCACGTTTTGTGTTGAGTTGTGGTGGATTTAAAGTGTGATCTGGATCTGTTTTTGTTTTTTGTGAAAGTTTGTGACGGAATTGGTGAGATAAATGCTATCTAGATCTTTCGATAGATTGTATCTATAAGAGCCTTTTCGGCGCACTTCACGGAGCACGCCTAATTAGTTGATGAAAGGGTAAATAAAGAGAGTCGCCACACGGTTCTTCTTGTGATTCCCAACTCTCTACTTAATCACTGTTCTTAATCATCGTTGCTATTAGTATGATAGACGAGGTAGTCATGAGCTTGCTCGCGTCCCATATACCTTGCCAACGTCTTTTCTTGAACATCGCGCAAATCCACCATAATCAATCCATCTAGAGCGTTATTGAATGCAGGGTCGACGTTGAAGCATACCAGCTTGCCATTGAGGCTTAAGTACTGACGCAGCAAAACGGGCACTCCTTTCCCTTCATCGATTCTGGCAATGACACGTGACAATAGCTGTAAATCACCCAGAGCAGTGAGCATGCTGGTGTTCCAGTCACGGTGGTGCTCAGGAAGTGGGTTAGAAGGTGTGACGTACTCTGCGCAATTGTTGTCGTAGTGGTGCAGTGTCATTGATTGAGCCAGTAATTGACGTGCAGTATCGCTATAATCGTTGCTAATGCTTACCGGACCAAATAGGTGAGTGTAATCTGGGTTTTGATGAACGAACGTTGCGATGCCTTTCCACAGTAGCAGTAGCGCGCTCATGCTCTTTTGATATTGATGTGCAATCACAGAGCGCCCCATCTCAATGGATTTACCCATTTGGTCGATAAAGCGTTGGTCATAGTTAAACAACGTTCGTGAATACAGACCTGCTACGCCGCGCTTTTCAATCAGTTGATCAACCAGACCTAAACGATACGCGCCCACCAAGCATTGGTTCTCTCTGTCCCACACAAACAGATGCAGGTAATCATGATCGAAATGGTCAATGTCTATTGCTAGTCCAGTCCCTTCGCCAACTTGTCGGAAATTGAGCTCACGTAGGCGACCAATTTCATGCAGTAGGGAAGGGATACTCTGCGACTCCGTGCAGTAAACATCGAACTCACCACTTGTTAGCAGCTTGGACTCTTTTGGTAAGTTGTTCAGCTCTTCAAGCAATTCGCCTACGGGTAACCCTGCCGCTATTGGAGAGAGCATTTCTGATGAAGAAGAAGGCTTCACTGAATGGGTTTCACGATTGAGCAAGTAAGTGTTGAGCCGCAAATAGTTCACCACTTGATCATCGTTAAGTGTGTTGATCTCTTTGAATTTGATCACTTGGCCAAAAGATAAATCGATGGTTTGCGCATGTTTGTTTAGCAACTCTCGACCAAGCAGTAGGGTACGCAAAAGTGGATGGATTTTCCCTGCCATATAGAAGCGTTTCGAGTTCTGGCCACTGATGAATACTGGAACTGTCGTTGCTTTGTTTTTGCGAATTAGGCTACTTACGCTTCGACTCCACGCTTTGTCTTCCAAGCGTTGCTGTTTGGCATCGACTAACTGGGAAACCTCACCGGCAGGAAAGACAAGCAATAAGCCGCCACTTGCGAGGTGTTTATTAGCCGCTCTGAGGGCCTTCATATTTGATTTGACGGCGTCTTTGCCTTCAAACACATCGACACCAATGAAGAGCTGATCTAACTCTGGTACGGTTTTCAGGTATTGATTGGCTAGAATTTGGATATCGTCTCGTACCATCAACAAGAGTTCGGCCAAGATGACGCCTTCCACACAACCAAGCGGGTGGTTCGCCACAATGACGGTAGCACCTTGTTTAGGCACTGAGTCGAGTGAACCATGAGCAATGCGATAATCGATACCTAAAATATCCAACGTGAAGCGGAGAAAAGTTTTGGTATCGGCATTAACGGGGCGTTGAGCGTAGAACTTATCAAGCTGGTTTAAACCGGTTGCCCATTCAGCAACGTTTTCACCAATGCCAAACGGCGTTTTACGAGGGAGACGAAAAGGGGTTGAACTATCCATATTTACCTCAGCGTACAAGTTGCTGATTGGATAGTAGAAATTACAGATGACAGTTAAGAGGCAAAAGCATGAGCCTTTGGTGACAAACCAATGAAGCTTTATTGACTAAAGAAAACGGTATATCACTGTGCTATGAATCAAAACTCGCGTTATGTCTCCCTCTTAAAACAATAGATAGGCTATCTTATCTAGAACAAAGATTAAGCTAAGTTGATATTTATCAGGGGGAAATAATGGAACGAGTTTCCAATAAAGCAGCACTTTGGATTGGGCTAAGTTTGATACTTGGTCTTGGCATCCTTGGCTATTTTATGCAGCAGACGGCGGTGAAATACCGAGCCTATGAAAGAGTCGTGACAGTAAAAGGTTTGTCGGAGCGTGAGTATCCTGCTGATACGGTGATTTGGCCGATTCAATTTACTCTAGCGAGTAATGATATGGGAGCCATGTTTGATGAAATTGACCAGCAAACCCGTTTGATTTTGGACTTTCTAAGTGCCAAAGGGCTTCCTGAAACCAGCGTTTCCCTTTCTTCCCCAGCGGTCATTGACAGAAAAGCACAGCAATATGGGAGCGAGCAAGACATTGAGTATCGTTATTTGGCCTCGCGAACCGTTACGGTTTACAGCCAGAGTGTTGATGTTGTTCGAGCGGCAATCAATGAAATAGGTGAGCTAGGAAAACAAGGCGTTTTGCTTAACCAAGATCCTTATGCAAATCGTGTTGAGTATAGCTTTACTAAGCTGAATGATGTGAAGCCAGACATGATCGAAGAAGCGACTAAGAATGCGCGTGAAGTGGCTGAGAAATTTGCGAAAGACTCACAGAGTTCACTGGGTAAGATCAAACGTGCAACTCAAGGGCAGTTCTCGATTTATGACCGAGACAGCAACACGCCTTACATTAAGAAAGTACGAGTGGTATCGACGGTTCAATATTACCTTTCTGACTAAGTAAAAAGCCGCTCAGTACGAGCGGCTTTTTTAATATGGTGACTTAAAGAATTGGATTAATGTCCTGAGTTGTCAGTTCTGCCTCGACAACATCAACTGGCGTGTAGTGCTGGTAAATCAAGAAACCGTCTTCTGAAGTTTCATGAGCGTCTGGCGTATCAATATACGCAGTACATGTGTAGCCAATGCTGTAAGTACCCGGGCCGATGTAACCAAACTCGTAGCTGTAGGTTGTATTACCTTCTTCGTCTTGCGATTCATTCACGTTAGCTACCGCAACTGGCGCGTTGAGTGGATCTGTCGCACCCATATCGCCCATGGTTGAGCGATCCATTGAACCTGCATATAGGTAAACAGAGTGAACGGCAGGAACGTCATTTATTGCATTTGATGCTGCACTGTCTGCTTCACACGCTTGATACTGAATTTCACTGACTTCACCACTAATATGACCTGATTCTGATGCGTTTACTAAGCTTACCGCATTAGAGTTCATGTTCATGTAATCTTTGCCTGTTGGATCCGCCAGACCTTTGCGTAAGTCAAACTCGACAACATAGCTATTATGACCAGTATGAACTTTTACATACTGACCTTTTTGCGAAAACTTTAAGCGACCTTGATCGCTCATATCTGGTTTAAAACCAAAACAGCTGCCTCGGCTAGGTACAACTAAGCCTTTGATGTTGCCGTCTGTCTTCTCTACGTATGACAGTGTTGTATCGTTTAATTGTTTGCCGTCTTTAGCGTACACACACATAGCATAATCACCAGGAGCGATGTCCTGTTCGTGAATGATCGTTTTAGCGTTGCTTCCCTGATATTCCATTAGATCAACTTGGTGTAGTGCTCCATTGTCACTAGCATCTAACAGAATGTGTTCTCCAGTTTGCTCGCCAGTTTCAGGGTCAAATGGTACAAGGACAACATCTTGAAACGCTAAAACGACTTTGTTGGCATCGTCGACAGGAGCATCGGAAACGCTGAGAGAAAAAGTGGCTGCTTCTGTATCGGATGAAGAGTCGTCGCTACCGCAGCCCGTCAATAAAAGACCACCTGAGATAGCAAGTAAAGGATAGGTATATTTTTTCATTATGACCTCTTGTTTACACTGCTGATAAATGTAAAAGGCTAGTCTCAAAGTCGAGAAATGATGTCATTGTATTGTGATAGACAGGTCAATCTTCAATGGTGCTATATACAAGTCCTTTTTTATAAAACTAAGTTCTTAACTGTGATGAGGGGAGTTTGATGATAGTCAAGCTGGCTTCTTTCTTATGAGCGTAAGTTAGTATGACTTATTGCTAGAAGGAATTAGTATCATGGCATACAAGCACTTTATTAGAGAACTACTGGGTTTAGCGATCGTTGTCTCTGTCGTCTTTGGCGTATTAGGCGTGATGTTAGAGCTCTTCGCACTGACAGCACTTTGGGAGCATCAGCAAACGATAGCCGATGTTTTCTTCCATGAATCTCTCTACTTCATCGTATTTTTAATCCCACCATACTTCCTCTGGAAGTTGATTAACCGTCCTGAATTGGTTTCTGCTGACCAAGCTTATTTGGCTATGAAGTTAGAGGCTGAAAGTCGACAATGAGTCGATTTAGTGAGTAATGAAAAGAAGAGGCTATGAGGAAACATTAGCCTCTTTCCTATCTGATTAGTGAGCAAAGTATTCGTTGCTTTATTGATTAAAAAGCTGCTTCTATTGTGCCTTTGAACGTACGATCGAGGTAATCACGAATTGCTTGAGATTGGTAAATAGAAACGAACTTTTTATACGCTTCATTATTTTTGTCTGCGTCACGAGTGGCGATGACCATGACTGCTAATGGGGCGTCTTTTGCTTCAAGATAGATACTTTGTTTCTTCGGATCTAAACCAGAAGACATTACGTAGTTCATTGTAATCGCAGCCGCGTCCACATCATCTAATGTTCTTGGTAGCTGAGCGGCATCTACCTCGACAAATTCAAATGATTTTGCGTTTTTTGTGATATCAGTTAGGGCGGCTTTATGGCCAACACCCTGTTTCAGCTCAATTAAACCTGCATCGGCGAGTAGCAACAGACCACGACCACCGTTGGTAGGGTCATTTGGAAGCGCTATACGTGCATTGTTTGGAAGCTCTTGCAGTGAGCGATACTTATTGGAATAAAGCCCCATACGCATAAGAATGGACTGACCAATTGATACTAATTGGGCGTTATGGCTACTGTTGAAGTTGTCTAAAAATGGCTGGTGCTGATAGCTATTAATATCGATGCTACCATCGCTAAGAGCGGCATTAGGTGTCACGTAGTCAGAAAACTCAATGACTTCGACATTCAAACCTTGCTTTGCTGCCTCCTTCGCTACCGCCTCGACTACTTGTGCATGTGGTCCAACTGTCGCGCCCACTTTAATGACAGAGTCATCTTTTTCTCCACAAGCGCTTAAGCCGACTACTGCCGTGAGAATCAAAGCTAGTTTCTTTAAGTGACCAATACTTTTCATTGTAGCTCCATTTTTTGTTTTAGACGTCCATACGTTTGTATGTCCATCCTATCAGAAGTTGTCTGAGGGTCAATGGTTTAAATCACGAGCAGACATTTTGTTTCTATTGCTCGTATAGAGAGCCAGATAATAGTTAAAGAAGAGGGGAAGAGGAAAAGCTATTACGAGGTTAGTGACGAGTTACCGCAACTGTACCCAAAGATATAAGATACAAAAAAAGCGTAGTAGGTATTAACCTGCTACGCCTTTCGGAATATGGTGGCCCCTCGCAGACTTGAACTGCGGACCAATCGATTATGAGTCGACTGCTCTAACCACTGAGCTAAGGGGCCTTAATAGGACAACGATTATAGGGGAAGCGTTGCAAGGTGTCTAGATACCAACTAGGGCAATTGCGCTTAGTTTTTATCCACTTAGAACAGTAGATAATAAAAAAGGTGACCTAAAGTCACCTTTTTTGATTTCTAAAAGCTTGTATGCGCTGCGATTATTCGTCTAGGAAGCTGCGCAGAGTCTCTGAGCGGCTTGGGTGGCGAAGTTTACGTAGTGCTTTTGCTTCGATCTGACGGATACGCTCACGAGTAACGTCGAACTGCTTACCAACTTCTTCTAGAGTATGGTCAGTGTTCATGTCGATACCAAAGCGCATACGAAGTACTTTCGCTTCACGTGGCGTTAGACCTGCAAGCACGTCTTTTGTTGCCACCTTAAGGCTAGTTGCAGTTGCAGAATCTAGCGGAAGTTCTAGCGTTGTATCTTCGATAAAATCACCTAGATGCGAATCTTCGTCGTCACCGATTGGTGTCTCCATTGAGATAGGCTCTTTAGCGATTTTTAGAACTTTACGAATCTTGTCTTCTGGCATTTGCATGCGCTCTGCCAGTTCTTCCGGTAGTGGCTCGCGACCCATCTCTTGCAACATTTGACGAGAGATACGGTTTAGCTTGTTGATCGTTTCGATCATGTGTACCGGAATACGAATCGTACGTGCTTGGTCCGCGATTGAACGAGTGATTGCCTGACGGATCCACCACGTTGCGTAAGTCGAGAACTTGTAACCACGACGATATTCGAACTTATCTACCGCTTTCATCAGACCGATGTTACCTTCCTGGATCAGATCCAAGAACTGTAGGCCACGGTTGGTGTATTTCTTCGCGATAGAAATTACAAGACGCAAGTTCGCTTCAACCATCTCTTTCTTCGCACGGCGAGCTTTTGCTTCACCGATAGACATACGACGGCTGATGTCTTTAATGTTCTGTACGTTTAGAGAAGTCTCTTCTTCAATCATTTTTAGCTTAGCGATTGAACGACGGATTTCTTCTTCGTTACGTTTGATCTTTTCAGCGTATGGCTTGTCTGAAGCAAGAACTTCATCCAGCCAAGCTTCACTTGATTCATTACCAGTGAACAGCGCGATGAATGATTTCTTCGGCATTTTGCCGTATTCAACCACTGACTTCATGATCAGACGCTCTTGTGTACGAACGCGATCCATAGCAGTACGCAGTTCATTCACTAGGTGATCAAACTGTTTAGGCGTTAGACGAAACTCGCGGAATACGTCTAGCATCATTTCATTAGCAACGGTTGCTTTCGGGCTGTTATAGCCGTACTCGTTGATTGCTAATTGAAGATTTTGATAGGTGCTGCGTAGTTGGTTGAATTTCTCTAGCGCTAATTCTGGATCGATACCTACATCTTCTTCAGAATCATCTGAATCGTCATCGCTATCTTCGTCGTCATCAACGTCTTCATCGTCTTCTTCTTCTAACTGAGATTCAGTCAGTTCAGAACCGATGTGTGTTGCCGTTGGTGCAGCGGTGTCGTCAGCATCTGGATCTACAAAACCTGAAATTAGGTCTGTAAGACGTAGTTCTTCAGCTTGAACTTTGTCAAATTGCTCAAGAATGTACGGAATTGTGCCTGGGTATTCAGCAACAGACGATTGAACTTGGTTAATACCTTCTTCAATACGTTTTGCGATGTCGATTTCGCCTTCGCGAGTTAGAAGTTCGACAGTACCCATCTCACGCATGTACATACGTACTGGGTCTGTTGTACGACCAATCTCACTCTCTACGCTAGAAAGTGCAGCGGCTGCAGCTTCGGCTGCATCTTCATCGGTAATATTTGTGTCATCGTTCAGTGCTAAATCATCAGCATCAGGAGCAGTTTCTACTACCTTAATGCCCATGTCGTTGATCATCTGAATGATGTCTTCTACCTGTTCTGAATCTACGATTTCAGCAGGTAGGTGGTCATTTACTTCGGCGTAGGTCAGATAGCCTTGTTCCTTGCCTTTAATAACAAGTGACTTTAGCTGTGACTGCGGATTGTGATCCATAGACGGTATCCAACTTCGTAATCTGGTGAAGGAATCAGTATGCGAAATGCAAACCACTTACTATAACAAATTAAATCGTTGCTGACTAATTAAACAGGGTTACGCTTTTAAATCTAGCATAAGTGCTAGCAGCTCCCTTTTCTCTTCGGCTGATAAACCGACACTTCTTGCTTTGGCCTGCAGGTTTTCAATTTGTTTTTCTACGCACTGGGCAATAATTTTATCCAGTGAGTCTAAAAAGATTTCTTCTTGGTTGTCCTCATCGAGTGGAATGTCCCAACTCGCGAGACGAGACAGAAGGGTCTCATTTTGGCTGTTTCGCCAATGCTCTAATAATTGGCCTGTGTTGATATGGGGATGCGCTTGGCATTTATCAAGTACATCAACAAATAAACTTAGACCAGGAATGGGCAAATCTCTAACGCTAGTTAGATCTGGCACCATACTTACGTATTGTGGGTTTTGAATCAGTAACGCGATCACTTCTCGCATCGGCGTTCGCTTGATTTCTTTATGAGGTTGAGGCCTTTTATCCTCTTTACCTTGTTTTGAAATTAGCTGCTGTAGTTGGCGTTCATCAACCAAACCCAAACGGCGGCCAAGCAATTCTCTCAAGTATAGTCTTAAAGTGCCGCCAGGGACTTTATCAATGAGAGGAACCGCAAGAGTACTCAGTTTTGCCATGCCTTCTTTCGTGCTCATGTCGACCTGCTGAGTCAATGAGCTGAACATGAATTCAGACAAGGGCATCGCATTAGACACTTGCTGCTCAAATGCTTGTTTTCCGTTTTGTCGGATATAAGAGTCGGGATCTTCTCCATCCGGCAAAAACATGAATTTTAACTGGCGACCATCCGTTAGGTAAGGCAATGCATTTTCCATGGCACGCCACGCGGCTTCACGGCCTGCGCGGTCACCGTCATAACAACACACGACGGTGCTTGTTTGCCTGAATAACACCTGCAAGTGATCGCCCGTTGTCGAGGTTCCTAATGAGGCAACGGAATAATCTACGCCATATTGAGCAAGCGCGACAACATCCATATAGCCTTCAACCACTAAAATTTGTGGTGGCTCACGATACGCTTGTAGTACTTCATAAAGGCCATACAACTCTTTACCTTTATGAAATATCGGGGTTTCGGGTGAGTTGAGATATTTTGGTGTCCCATCACCTAATACTCGACCACCAAAGCCTATTACTCGGCCGCGTCTGTCTCGAATAGGAAACATCACTCGACCACGGAATCGGTCGTAGCGGTTGCCTTTATCGTTTTCAATCAACATGCCGCCTGTGACGAGCATGTCTTGGTTTTCTTTATTCTGGCCAAAGTTCTTACGAACTAAATCCCATTCATCAGCCACATAGCCGATGCCAAACTTCTGGACGATTTCACCAGACAGGCCACGATCTTTTAGATACTCAATCGCCACCTTACTTGCTGGCTGTTTGAGTTGGTTACGATAAAATTGAGCAATGCTGCCCATTAAGTCGTATAGGTTACGTTTTTCACTGCTGCTTGCTTGTGGGCCTGACTGAAACGAACCATTACCGCCGCCACGTTGTTCTCGAGGAACATCTAAACCCAAGTATGAAGCGAGTTCTTCAATGGCTTCGACGAATTCTAGTCGGTCGAATTCCATCAAAAAATCGATGGCATTTCCGTGCGCGCCACAACCAAAACAATGGTAGAACTGCTTTTCTTGACTGACACTGAATGAGGGTGTCTTTTCGTTGTGGAAAGGGCAGCATGCGCCGTAGTTTTTGCCTTTTTTCTTAAGTTTCACACGTGCGTCGATGATATCGACAATATCAAGTCGAGCTAGAAGGTCATCGATAAAACTGCGAGGGATGTGTCCAGCCATAAAACCTAACAAAAAAAGAAGATGATGAGTGGAGTGAATGCCTTAAAAGAATGAGCGTATTGCCCATTGATTTCATTCCATCCATCCAGATACAAACAAGCCGTGCGCTCCAAAGGATAGCACGGCTTGCTGCAATTGGGTGGGGTACCTTAAGCCAATTTAGCGCGAACTAAACCGCTTACTTTACCCATATCTGCACGCCCTTGAATTTGCGGTTTCAGAACGCCCATTACTTTGCCCATGTCTTGCATGCCAGCTGCGCCAGATTCAGCAATCGCGTTCTCGATGAGAGCCGCTACTTCTTCGTCTGTCAGTGGTTGAGGCATAAAGTCCTCAAGAACGGTAATTTCTGCTTGTTCCGCATCAGCAAGATCTTGACGACCCGCTGCTTCAAACTGCGCTACAGAATCGCGACGTTGTTTAACCATCTTGGTCAATACTGCAAGAATGTCGTCATCGTTCAGAGTAATCTGTTCGTCAACTTCACGTTGCTTGATTGCTGATAGGGCTAAACGAATAGTACCAAGGCGCAATTTGTCCTTGGCTTTCATCGCTAATTTTTGCTCTTCTTTGAGTTGATCAATCAGAGCCATAACTAAATTCCTTTTGGAGCTCAGTTATTAGTACAGGCGAACGCGACGAGCGTTTTCGCGAGCTAGCTTCTTAGCGTGACGCTTTTGAGCTGCTGCTTTAGCGCGTTTGCGAACTGTAGTTGGTTTTTCGTAGTGCTCACGACGACGCACTTCAGAAAGGATACCTGCTTTTTCGCAAGAGCGCTTAAAACGACGTAGAGCAACGTCGAACGGTTCGTTTTCACGTACTTTAACTACTGGCATATGCCTTTCACCTCAGGGGTTATTCGTTAACGCTGGTATTCAACAGACCAAATCACAATTGTTAGGTCTCTTACCAGCTTGATCAAAAATGGTGCGGAATTTTAATCCGATCACAACTACTTTGTAAAGCCTTTTGTCGATTATTGTCTGTACAAAATTTGTTTGCAGCACCAAGGCGAGGTAATATGACGCCCAAATTTCCTCTATACAGAAAGCATACTGAGAAAACCATGCGCATTATTGGTATTGAAACCTCTTGTGACGAGACTGGCATCGCAATTTATGACGATGAAAATGGTCTCTTGTCACACAAGCTATATAGCCAAGTAAAACTGCACGCAGATTACGGCGGTGTGGTGCCTGAGTTGGCTTCACGTGACCACGTAAAGAAAACCATTCCTCTTATTAAAGAGGCACTAAAAGAAGCGAACTTAACTTCAAAAGACATCGATGGTGTCGCGTATACCGCGGGGCCTGGTCTTGTTGGGGCGCTATTAGTGGGTGCGACTATCGGTCGCAGTATTGCTTATGCTTGGGGAGTGCCAGCGGTACCTGTTCATCATATGGAAGGTCACCTATTGGCCCCAATGTTGGAAGATAACCCTCCACCGTTCCCGTTTGTGGCGGTATTAGTATCGGGCGGTCACTCTATGATGGTGGAGGTGAGAGGCATCGGTGAGTACAAAATTCTAGGTGAGTCGATTGATGATGCGGCGGGCGAAGCGTTTGATAAAACAGCGAAGCTAATGGGTTTGGATTACCCAGGCGGTCCACTATTATCTAAACTGGCGGAAAAAGGTACACCGGGCCGCTTTAAGTTCCCGCGTCCAATGACGAATGTGCCAGGTTTGGACATGAGTTTCTCTGGTCTAAAAACCTTTACGGCTAACACGATTGCTGCAAACGGTGATGACGAGCAAACTCGCGCGGACATCGCATTAGCATTTGAAGAAGCTGTGTGTGCTACGTTGGCTATTAAATGTAAGCGCGCGCTTGAGCAAACAGGCATGAAACGTATTGTTATTGCTGGTGGTGTGAGTGCTAACCGTCGTTTGCGAGCTGAGTTAGAGAAGTTAGCGAAGAAAGTTGGTGGCGAAGTTTACTACCCACGTACTGAGTTCTGTACAGATAACGGTGCGATGATCGCTTACGCAGGCATGCAGCGCTTGAAGAATGGCGAAGTGGCTGATATGTCAGTAGAGGCTCGTCCACGTTGGCCAATTGATCAACTAACACCTGTCGCTTAATCAAATTTATGCGGTAAGTTTGAAACCGGTTCTGTGTAATAAAGGTCTCTGCTCCTCAGAGGCCTTTATTTTTAATTATTCAATGAACCGCCTCGTTTTACATTCTGACTGATGCGATCAGTTCGCTATTGTTTCAATGTTAGGATGACGTGGAAGAATAAGAAATGGATATAACAATGAATAAGTTTGAAATTGAAGGTCAGCAACTTGCTTATCTAGATAAAGGTGAGGGCCCTGTGCTTCTATTTGGTCATAGTTACCTTTGGGATAGCCAAATGTGGGCGCCGCAAGTTGAGGTTTTAAGCCAGTCATTCCGTTGTATTGTGCCAGATCTTTGGGCACATGGTGAATCGGACGCTGCACCTGCATCGACACAGTCATTGGCCGACTATGCACAACATATGTTGGCATTGATGGATCATTTAGATATCGAAGAGTTCTCGATAGTGGGCTTATCTGTTGGCGGCATGTGGGGAGCAGAGCTAACGGCTCAAGCGCCGCAACGTGTTAAGTCACTGGTATTGATGGATACCTTCATTGGCTGGGAGCCAGAAGTTACGTATAAGAAGTATTTTGCAATGCTTGATACCATCAGCCAAGTCCAAGCAGTGCCTGCGCCAATTATTGAAGCCGTTGTGCCGCTGTTCTTTGCCAACAACGTCAATCAGGATAACCCTGAACTTGTCGCTTCATTCAAACGCAGTTTAGAAGAGCTGAACGGTGAGCGTGCGGTGGAAGTCGCTCGCATAGGGCGTATGGTGTTTGGTCGCCGGGATGTGATTGAGGATTCGGAAAAATTTGCTCTGCCGACGTTAATTGCAGTGGGCTGTGAAGATAAACCACGTCCAGTTTTTGAATCTTATTTAATGAAAGACTGTATCACAGGCAGTGAGTTGGTGGAGATTCCCCAAGCGGGACATATCAGTTGTTTAGAACAACCTGAGTTCGTCAACCAGATGTTGTTGAACTTCCTGAATCGAGTTCATGCGTAACCAATGCATCCTTCTTTAAACGAAAAGCTCGGCATTAAGCCGAGTTTTTTTGTGTCAGTTTTTTCTCGCCGATTTTTGGCTCGTCGCCAGATAAAAGCCGCCGAATATTTTGATGATGCTTAAATACGATTAAGCAGCACAGCATAGCAACAGGTAACGTGTATTGCGGTTTAAACATCCAAGTATAAAACGGAGTGACCAAAACCGTGACGAGAGCCGCTAAGGATGAATAGCGGAATAGCGCGGCTACTGACAGCCAAGTTAACATTACCAATCCAGTTAAGTCCAAACCAATCGGAGCGATAGCGCCAAGCGCGGTTGCGACACCTTTTCCGCCTTTAAAGTGGAAAAAGATGGGGTACATGTGGCCAAGACAGGCAGCAATGGCGATGACGCCAAGAATGATAGGGTCGATACCAAGAAAGTATCCGCCCCACACGGGGATAGTGCCTTTGAGCATATCGCACAACAAGACTGAAACAGCGGCTCCTCGTCCGCCAATACGCAATACGTTCGTTGCTCCAGGATTGTTAGATCCCACACTGCGTGGGTCTGGCAGTTTTAAGAGTCGACAGATCAAAACCGCACTGGAAACCGAACCTAATAAATAGGCGGCCATTGTCATTATCAGTGCCAGTGCGTCCATAGAAGTCCTTGATGGATTGGAATTTAATGCTCGGTTCCCGCGTAGTTGCTATCATACCCCGAATTTACATAATGCAGAAATCCTCACTGTGATAGAGCTTGCATTATGTGATTTCTTGTATATAAAGATGCTTTCGCAGTTTATACCTAAGTAACATTGTGATGACCAAAGTAAATGTTACTTAGGTATAGAATACTACGATCAAATTACCCCTCACGGGTATCCGACCTCTGTAATAGAAGGACATAAGATGGCTCTGGATAAAGTTTTTATTGAACAGTTGGAAGTAATCACCACCATTGGCGTGTACGACTGGGAACAACAAATCAAACAAAAGTTGGTTCTAGATATTGAAATGGCACACGATAATAAACCTGCGGGCAAAAGTGATGATGTGCAAGATGCACTGGATTATTCGCAGGTGAGTGAGGCGGTACTTAACCACATTGAAAATGGTCGTTTCTTATTGGTCGAGCGCGTGGCTGAAGAAGTAGCAGAGCTTATCATGCAGCGTTTCTCTGTGCCTTGGGTGAAAATCCGCCTAGCGAAACCTGGCGCCGTGCCACAAGCACGTGCTGTTGGTGTGGTGATTGAGCGAGGCCGAGCATGATCACCACCTATATCGGTGTTGGGACGAACGTAGAAAGAGAGCAACATGTGCTTGCTGCGTATCAGGAGCTGCAACGGCTTGGAGAAAATCTCCTCGTATCACCGATATATGAATGTGAACCTATTGGTTTTAGCAGCAAGAATTTCTACAACTTTGTCGTTGCAATGCGTACCGAGTTGTCATTAGAAGAGTTGAGCCATCAACTACGCGAGATTGAATTTAAGTGGGGACGCGAAGAAAACGCGCAAAAGTATCAGGATCGAACACTGGATCTCGATATAGTGTTGTTCGGTGAGCGCGTCTCCAAGAAAAAACCTGAGCTACCTCGCAGTGATATCTACAAATATCCTTTTGTCACAAAGCCGCTGTATGATCTCGAACCGCAATTAGTGATCCCAGGTGATGGACGCACAGTCGCAGACATTTGGCATGCTATGCAGCCAGTCGATTCGCTCAAACCCGTTTCCTTTCATTTTTAATTTGAGTTGTTTACATGAGTTATTTTGAAGCCTTTATTTTGGCTCTGATTCAGGGGCTGACAGAGTTTTTGCCTATCTCAAGCTCTGCCCATTTGATCCTGCCTTCCGCTATTTTAGGATGGGAAGACCAAGGTCTGGCCTTTGATGTTGCTGTTCACGTCGGTACATTAATGGCTGTCGTGATCTATTTTCGTCATGAAGTAATCACTTTGTTTCAAGCGTTATTTGCTTCGATCTTTAAAGGAGATCGCAGTAAAGAAGCTAAATTGGCTTGGATGATCGTGATTGCGACGATTCCAGCTTGTGTGTTCGGTCTATTGATGAAAGACATCATTGAAGTGTATCTACGTAGCGCTTACGTCATCGCGACTACCACGATCGTATTTGGCTTGTTGCTATGGTGGGTAGACAAAAACGCTAAACTCGTTGCCGATGAATACCAAACGGGTTGGAAGAAAGCTGTATTTATCGGTATTGCTCAAGCCTTAGCGATGATTCCTGGAACTTCACGTTCAGGGGCGACCATCACAGCAGCGCTTTACCTTGGCTTTACTCGAGAAGCGGCTGCCCGATTTTCGTTTTTAATGTCGATCCCAATCATTACATTAGCTGGTAGCTACTTAGGCATGAAGTTAGTGACCAGTGGTGAACCTGTCCATGTTGGTTTCTTACTTACTGGCATTATCACATCGTTTATCAGTGCGTACATCTGTATCCACTTCTTCTTGAAGATGATTTCACGCATGGGCATGACACCGTTTGTGATTTACCGTCTCATTTTGGGCGTCGGTTTGTTCGCTTTTCTATTAAGTGCATAATTGATGCTAACGAAAAACGCCCGCGAAATCCGCGGGCGTTTTTGTTTGTTCGTTACTTCTTAAGTACTGCTTTCACTGCTTCAATACGTCGCTTTTCTTGCTCGTCACGAATCGCAGGGCCTTTAAAGCCCTCTTTGATTATGGTTTGAACGTCAACTGCCGCTGCTGCTTGGTAGGCTTGCCTAAAAATATCCGCCTGTGGATATGGTTGCGTTTCCAGTCCTTTACGACCAGCGTGATCCGCTTGGCAGCAAAGCAAGATATCTTGCAGACGTTCGGACTTACGCCACCCATCAAGCTTATTGAGTATTTTAATTATGGTTTGTGGTTTAAGTTCAGCCGCGCGATGAATATTGGAGTGCTGTTCGCACACCATCAAGGCTAAATCACGAAACTCATTTGGTACCCGGACACGTTCGCACAGCTTTTTGATCAGTTTTAATCCTGTATGGCAATGCATTTTGTGGCTTGGCCATTCGCTCTCTGGCGTCACGCCCTTACCCAAGTCATGCACTTGGGCGGCAAACCTGACGGGGAGTGAGTTACTCAATTTTGCGGCTTGCTCTGCCACCATCAAAGTATGGATGCCAGTATCGATTTCTGGATGCCACTTCTCAGGTTGAGGTACGCCAAATAGTGCATCAATTTCAGGTAGCACCACGGTTAATGCACCACAGTCTCGTAGAACCGATAAGAAAATATCAGGGCGAGGAGTAGAGAGAGATTTATGCCATTCTTGCCAAACACGCTCGGGAGTCAGTGTGCTCAGCTCTCCGGACTCTGCCATGTGACGCATTAACCGCATGGTTTCGTCGGCAACCGTAAAGTTTAGATCAGCAAGCTTCGCTGCGAAGCGAGCGACACGTAAAACGCGTAGAGGGTCTTCAATAAAGGCGTCTGATACATGGCGTAGCAGTTTATCGTTGAGATCTTGCTGGCCACCATATGGGTCATGGATCGTGCCATCACTCTCCATTGCCATCGCGTTAATGGTTAAATCACGACGTATCAAATCTTCTTCTAAGGTGACGTTTTGATCGAAGAAACATTCAAAACCAGTGTAACCAGAACCTGACTTTCTCTCTGTTCGTGCAAGGGCATATTCTTCTTTACTTTTGGGATGCAGAAATACAGGAAAGTCTTTACCAACGGCGGTGTATCCTTGGGACAGCATCATCTCGGGCGTCGCGCCTACGACCACCCAATCGTTGTCATAACTATCAATTCCGAGCAATTTATCTCGAACTGCGCCACCTACTAAATAAACTTGCACGAATTACCTCTTAATTTATGGATATGCCGTTGGACATTGTAGCAAGCAATGGTACTTTTCTTTACTCCCGAGAGTAGATGCGGCTATGTTTATATTATATCTGACTATTCTCAGGTGGTTTTTTAGCTGGAGAGCCTAATGTATAAGGACTTTTTTGGGTTTGTCGAACAACCATTTTCGATTGTTCCAAACTCACGTTATTTGTATTTAAGCCAACGTCACAAAGAGGCAATCACACATCTCCAAGCTGGGCTAGGCGATGGCGGTGGCTTTGCTATGCTTACTGGCGAAGTAGGTACAGGCAAAACGACCGTCGCAAAAGCGATGCTGGCGAATTTGGGTGATAACACCAAAGCGGGTCTTATTCTCAATCCCACGTTTTCGAGTAGAGACTTGCTCGAGGCCATTTGTGATGAGTTCAAAATCACCTATCCGCCAGACGCAAACCTCAAACAGCTAAACCAGGTTATCCATCAATATTTGCTGCGTAATTATCGTTCAGGCTGGCAGACATTGCTGGTCATTGATGAGGCTCAACACCTTGCTGCCGACGTTTTAGAGCAGTTGCGCTTGTTGACTAACTTGGAAACCGATACCAGAAAACTGCTCAAAGTGTTGTTGGTCGGGCAGCCTGAATTGCAGCGGTTATTACAAACAACACAACTACGCCAACTTGCCCAGCGTATTACCGGGCGTTATCACCTGTTGCCGTTGGATGAAAAAGAGACAGAAGATTACATCGCATTTCGACTACATACAGCAGGTGGCGACCAGCAACTGTTTAATCGTGCTTCTTGTAAACTTATAGCCAAATACAGTCACGGTATACCGCGGCTCATCAACCTTATCTGTGACAAATCCCTCAACATTAGTTATCACCAGGGTAATGTGGTTGTGGATAAGCAAACCGTTCAGCAGGCCTGTGAAGAGGTGATGCAGTTTCAGGCAGATATTTATCAGCAAGATAAAAAAGAGCGCCGGACTTTCCGTTGGCCTGCTTGGGGCTCTGTCACGGTAGGCCTTATTGCTGCATTAAGTACGGGGTGGGCGGTCGTGAATTATATGCCAGCTCAAGCGACGTCAGTGTTGACACAAGTGACGGAGCCAAGAGTAGAGCCAACACCAACCGTCGTCAGCCAACAGTTAACGGATGAGCAGCGTGCTTTATTGTTAACACAAAAACAGTCGAACCTCGCTGTAAATGATTTGTATCGTTTGTGGGGATATCAAGCATCGGTTCGCGATAACCTTTGTTTGTCAGAACCGCAGTCGACTATGCGTTGTGAGCGTAAAATGGCGACTTGGCCGCTGTTGATGCAACAAAATCGCCCTGTGATCTTGGAGTTGAATTATCAAGGTGATGTTGGGTATGTCATTCTATATGCCGTCGGTAATGACCAAGCTGAAGTGCTCAATGGTAAGCAGCGTCTCCGTCTGCCAATTTCATGGCTAAAGCCGTTGTGGCAGGGCAATATTATCGAACTGTGGCATGCTCCGCTGAATGAAACATTACGTTTAGACATGGAAGGCCCTGCGATTGAAGTATTAGACCGATTATTAGCAGAAGCGGTGAGTGAGCCACTGCTTGAAACGTCTATTTTTGATGGTGCGATGAAAGAGCGAGTCGAGTTATTTCAACGCTGGCAAGGAATTGGTGTCGATGGTATTGCAGGTAAGCGAACGCTAGACCGACTTCAGCAAAATGTTCAGCCAGATGCGCCTCAACTGGCGAGAATCGAGAAGGAGGACGCATAATGTCAGCTGTGAAACATATAGGTCTGTTCTTGCTGCCAATCACTGCTTCTGCTATTGGAGTCGCTTGGTACTTAGATCTCTTTGCACCGAGTGTTGAAGTAGATACAACGTCCCCGATAGAAAAGGTCGAAGTGGTATCACCTTTCAAAGTATTAGACTATCCAGAGAACACCCAGTTGGCCCAATTGCCAAGAGAGTGGCCAAGTGCAGAGCTATCGCGTGATTTTGGTACATTTACCACCCCCGATGAATACACGAGCCATACACCAAGCAGAGATGAAACACGCAACTCAGCATCAACCCAAACGACTTCTGCTGCTGAAGAGGACCTCGGGTTGTCTTTGGATGATCTGGATTTATCCTCATTATCTCCTGATTTAGCTAGGAAGGTTGAAAATGCCTTATCCCGAGATGATGACAACTCTTCATCACAAACGGCACGCGTGAACGATTTAGAGCGCAACGCTCACCAGTGGCAAGGGCGTCTACCTGCGCTTAATTTGCAAACCCATATGTACGCTAGTGATGAAAATCGCCGTTGGGTGAAAATTAACAATGTTGAGTATCATCAAGGGGATGTCGTTGATGATCAGGTCACTCTAAGAGAAATACAACCGCAAGCGGTGATTGTTGAGTTCCAAGGTGAGCAAATTCGTATACCAGCGTTGTATGAGTGGAAAGGGTAACTCTTGTAGAAACACATCAAGCCAGCGAAATTATATCGCTGGCTTTTTATTTTTCAGAGCATCTTTTGCATCTATTCTGGTGATGATTTTTAGATACTCAAACAAGCAAAATATAGCTTTTCTCAGTCGTTTAAATAGCACCAATATCATTCATCTATTGATAGCGCGATTCCAGTCAGCGTTGTGTAAAAAGACACCATCTTCACGAACTTCGGAGTAATGACTTGGTCCACGTTAGACCCCATCACATAATAGGAGTCTAAACAGAGACACATGCGTATTCTGATTTTTTCTTTAAGCATTGTTGCATCGACAAGCTATGCAGCAAAGCCAGACCCATTCCCAGTTACACCAGATAGTCGCGGGCAAGATTTCATGGTCAGTGCGACGAATCCTTACGTGAGCAGTACCGGTTACTCAATATTGAAAGAAGGCGGTAACGCTGTTGATGCTATGGTTGCGATGCAGATGGTGATGTCTGTCGTTGAGCCAGATATGACCGGAATTGGCGGCGGGACTTTCGCGCTGTTTTATCAACATGACGAGAAAAAATTTCTGGCCCTTGATGGTCGAGATGAAGCGCCCTCTAGCGCGAACCCTGAAATGTTTGTTGAGAATGGGGAAGTACTCAGTCGCAACGAAATATTAGGCCCTCGTTCTGTTGCGGTTCCGGGCACGTTGCGGTTGCTTTACACCACTCATGAACAATACGGCAAGTTGCCATGGGCAGAGCTGATTAAGCCAGCGATTACATTGGCGAGCAATGGGTACGCGATGAACAGCTACACCTACGACATCGTAGTAAGAGAGCAAAGCCGACTTGAGCAAGATCCGGAAGTGAAAGCCTTGTATTGGCAAGGGGACGATATTAAGCCGACGGGAACCTTGATGAAGAACCCTAAGATGGCTGAGACGCTGAGGAAGATCGCGCAACAAGGCGATAGTTACCTTTATGGTGGTGAGCTTGGTCAGCACATCGTAGAGACGGTTAATAGTCGTATTGATGACCAACACGAGAAGTTGTCTTTAGAAGATTTTAAACATTACCAAGTGAAGCAGCGTGACATCATTGAGAGCGACTACCGTGGGAATAAAATCGTCTCTTTTGGTTACCCAGCTTCGGGCGGTGTGATGGTCGCTCAGAGTCTTGAACTGCTCGCACCCTATGACATTGCCCATATGGCGAAAACGGATGTGGAACCTTGGCGTCTCATGACTGAAGCGATGCGAATTGCAAAAGCCGATCGTATTGCGTATGCCGGAGACCCAGATTATGTGGAAGCGCCAGTTGAACAGTTGTTGTCTAAAGCCTATCTAGATCAGAGACGTGATTTAATCCCCGATAATGGCACTTCAAAAGAGGATCCAAAAGCAGGACAGATAACGCAAACTCAGTATGCGCAATATCAAGGCTTCGAGAGCAAAGATACAGGGCACATTTCTATCGTTGATAGGGAAGGTAATGCGATTGCTATGACCAGCACGGTAGGAACGGGTATGGGCTCGGGTGTGATGGTCGATGGCGTTATCTTGAACGCGCAGATGGCTAACTTCTCACCTCAGCCAACGGTTAACGGCAAGCCTACGCAAAACTCAATTGAAGCGGGCAAGCGTCCACGTTCGGCTATTACGCCATTAATGGTGATGGACAGTGATGATAACTTGCGTTTGGTGGTTGGGTCACCAGGTAGTTCACAAATCCCGGGGTATGTACTCAAAACCGTGGTTGGGGTGCTGGATTGGAATTTATCAGCGCAAGAGGCTATTGACTTACCAAACATCCAGTATGGCACTAAGATAGACCGCACCAAGTCTTATGACCCGACTGGTTTGCTGGTGGAAAAGAAAACGTTCGCAGAAATGTTGGTGCCTGAGTTTATGGAGCTTGGCTACCCAGTACACGTTATTCCAGTGGTAAGCGGTTTGAATGCAATTGAGCTAAAAGATGGCAAGCTTTATGGCGCAACGGATCGTCGTCGAGCCTCTAGTTCAATGGGGGAGTAGTACTCACTTCTGTCAAACGAAGCAAACTAAAAAGCCAGTCAATATCGACTGGCTTTTGCGTTCTTTTTAAAGCTAAAAGCGTAAGGGTTTATGCCCAACCCGCAGGAGAGCGCTTTCTACGAGGCATGACATGCGGAAGAATCAAACCAAATAGTAAACCTAAACCTGCAACACCGCCGCCATAAGTGAAGTACTTAAGCAGCATGTCATCTTTTTGTGTATCCAGTTTTGCGCGTAGCTCGCGGTTTTCTGTTTCAACAGAAGTAAGCTGATCGCTGATCTCAGAGTATTTATTTTCTAGATCTGAAATTTGTTGGTTACGTGTTTCGAGAGAGGTAACAAGACCGGCTTTCTCTGCATCAGAAGTTTGACGAGCATTAGCAAGCTGCTCTTTTACTTCGGCTAGCTCTTTCTCAATGCGAGGAAGGCGAATTGCCATGCTCTCTTGGTTTGTCACAAACTTGCTTTGTACCCAACCAGTGCGACCACGGTCATCACGAACTTGCGTGTAGCCAGTATCTCGGTTGGTTTTAATCAGTTGTACTTTAGAACCGGCGTTAACACTACCAATAATACGGTAGGTGTTATTTGGACCTGAGTGCATAAAAGTGAAGAGGTCATCAGAAATATAACGGTCTGCTGCTAGGGCCGCTGGCGCTGCTAGCAAAGTAAACAAAACCGTGATGATTAGTTTTTTCACAGTAAATCCCTTAACGATTTTTCTTGGAGACAGCGTTGGCACCGAATGATTGGAGCCGGAAATAGACGAATAGTATGCAGTTTCAAACTTCGGTGCAACAAAGAAGGGAGGCAAAGCCTCCCTTTCTGTGCGTTTGAGTCAATAATGACAAAGCGCTTACATTCTATTGACGAGTGTCTTAAGCGAACATCGCTTGAAGTCCGTAGAAGAATACTACGGCCAATAACGCCCCTGCTGGTAGTGTAACGATCCATGATGCCACGATGTTACGAACTACGCCTAGGTTCAGTGCTGCGATACCACGAGCAAAGCCAACACCGAGAACCGCACCAACCAATGTTTGAGTGGTTGAAATTGGCAGGCCTGTACCAGACGCTAGAACTACTGTACATGCTGTTGCTAGCTGTGCTGCAAAACCGCGGCTAGGCGTTAGCTCAGTGATGCCTGTACCAACGGTTGCCATTACTTTGTGACCCAGTGTTGCAAGACCGACCACGATACCAATACCACCAAGAGGTAGAATCCACCAAGCGATGGTGCTTTTCGTGCTGATTTCGCCCATGTGTTCAACAGTCGATACGACAGCAGACAGTGGACCAATGGCGTTTGCAACGTCGTTTGAACCGTGTGCAAATGCCATCGCACAAGCGGTGATAACCATCAGAACGCTGAAGATACCTTCCACGCCAGAAAAGCTGCGGTCTTCTTCGCGATTAGCGAATTTTTTCTGGATGTATACGTAGCCGCCAATCATCACAAGTGCTGAAACTGCTGCTGCCCACATCCAGGCTTCACCATTGGTCAGGTGAAGACCAACGTGTTTTAGACCTTTTTTGATGGTTACAAGTGCAATCACCATTGTTGTGATGAACATGTAAACAGGTACAAAACGTTTTGCGTTAAACAGAGGGTTCTCAGTATCAAAAATCAGGCGCTGTGCGCTGACAAAGATAACGTAAGCAAAGAAACCTGAAATCACTGGCGTAATAATCCAGCTACCAACAATGCCTTGAACGCTGCCCCAGTCAACCGCTTCAGTACCTACTGATACGCATGCAAAACCAATGATTGCACCGATGATTGAGTGAGTCGTTGATACTGGCCAGCCCATGTAAGAAGCAAGAAGCAGCCATGTACCTGCTGCTAAAAGCGCAGACATCATGCCGTAGACAAGAACATCTGGTTGACTAGCAAATAAAGAAGTTTCGATTACACCTTTACGGATAGTGTCGGTTACTTCACCGCCTGCAAGGTAAGCACCTGCAAATTCGAAGATCATCGCAATGATGATAGCTTGTTTTACAGTTAGCGCTTTTGAACCTACAGATGTACCCATCGCATTAGCAACGTCGTTCGCGCCAATACCAATCGCCATCATGAAACCAAAAATCGCTGCAACAATAATCAGGACAGTGCCGTAGTTCGCAAGGATATCCATCGTAATACCTAGTTGTTTTATAACAAGCGGAACAAAATTTTACGCGCGCCAAACCATAAGACGATGAAAATAGTCATCGTCCCTATGACACGTGTTAATTATGCTCTTCGTTATGTCGTTAACTTTATGTTTTAAGATCGAGATAGCATGACTTCCAAACGAGCACCTACGCGCTGCGCTTGGTCGGCAATACCACCTACCCATTCAAGAATCTTGTATAGGAACATGACATCGATAGGGTTCATGTCAGCTTCAATCACCATCAACTGCTGGCGAAGTTCAATCTGCATGGCATCGGTATCATCTTCGATAACGTCTAATTGATGAATCATTTCAGCGACGAGCGTCACTTCACGGCCTTTGAAGCCGGTTTCTAGCAATTCATCAAGTTCATTGATTACCTTTTGCGCCTGATCGGCAGCATCAAGACAACGTTGAACGTAAGCGAGGAAGTTTGGTTGGAGAGCCTCAGGGATGACAAGTTGACGACCATATACACGGCCAGCAATGTCTTTTGCCAGGTTTGCAAGTTTGTCCTGTTGAGTCAAAAGCTCAAGCATGTCAGTACGGTCGACTGGCATGAACAAACCGCGAGGCAGTTTTAGACGGATTTCACGTTTCAGCACATCCGCTTCTTTCTCTAAGTGAGAAATTTGTGCACGGATTTCTGCTGCTTTTTCCCAATCACCCTTTGAAGATACTTCAAAGAATTTCACCAAGTGTGAACAACATTCGTTGACACACACAACGTGGCGTTGCAAAGGCTTAATTGGGGACTTTGCAAATAACCCCATAATTGTATTTACTGGCATGGTCATTCAACCTAATAACTATAACCTTAAAAAAACATACACCATTTCTGAGTGCTTGGCGAAATGTTGAACGATGGCTATAAAGGCGCGCATGGTAACGCATTAAATCGCTCATTAAAACTGTTTTAGATCATCATTCCGGCGATATTTCTCTCTTGCCGTGTGAGAAATTACGCAATATCCTGTTTCTATCTGCTTTGAAAGGTATAGCTATGGAAACCGAAATAGAACTGAAGTTTTTTGTTTCTCCTGAATTTTCAGAAACTTTAAAAGAAAAAATTTCTGAGACAAAAGTACTTCAGCATAGTTGTCGTGACTTGGGTAACACCTATTTTGATACTGCCGATAAATGGCTTAGAAAGCACGACATTGGTTTAAGAATTCGCCGTTTTGATGATGTATTCGTCCAAACCGTAAAGACAGCAGGACGCGTCGTCGCAGGCTTACATCAAAGACCAGAATACAATGCTGAGCACACTAGCGACGAGCCTAATCTGTCGCTTCATCCTCTAGATATTTGGCCTCCAGGTAAAGATGCAGAAACGCTGCAATCCGAGCTTATGCCATTATTCTCGACCAACTTCACACGTGAACAATGGCTGATTGGCATGCCCGATGGCAGTCAGATTGAAGTTGCCTTTGACCAAGGCTTAGTTGTAGCCAAAGGTGAAGACGAAGAAGAGAAGCAAGAGCCAATTTGCGAAGTTGAACTGGAACTTAAGTCAGGCCAAACCGAAGCTTTATTCACACTGGCACGCAGCTTTTGCGAGCAAGGCGGTATGCGCTTGGGTAACTTGAGCAAAGCGGCGAAAGGTTATCGACTTGCAAGCGGTTATGCGGGTGATGAAGTAAAATCATTGGCACTTGTGGACAGTAGTCCGACGGATACCGTTGAATTTTGCTTGATCAACTCTTTAGAGCACGCTTTGTCTCATTGGCATTATCACGAGCAAATTTATGCTGAGCGTGACAGCGTGGAAGCACTGCGTGAAATCAGTAATGCCATTCGTTTCATTCGTCAAACATTGACTATTTTTGGCGGGATTGTCCCTCGTCGCGCGAGCGCGATTCTGCGCCAAGAGCTTAAATGGTTGGAAGAAGAACTGAGTTGGTTGGATGAGCATGCACACCTTGAAGAGCTCTTAGATGACAAAGGCAATGTGCTGCGTAAGTTGGATGCGCGTAAGTTCTTAGTATCTGAGTTGACTCAGCAGTTACAAGAGTTGCCAAGCCGTGAAGAAGTGCTAGGGTTGCTCAATTCCGCGCGTTACACAGGGTTACTGCTGGATCTAAGCCGCTGGATCTTAGCGCGCGGTTGGCAGCCATTTCTTGATGAAAAAGCACGTGAAAAAATGGCAAGTAACATCATGCCGTTTTCAGTTACTCAGCTCGATCGCACTTGGGCTGAGCTAATGGAAGCTTTCCCAGCAGAGCGCGATTTGACGGCGCAAGAGTACGTTGATCAGCGTTATCGCTTATTGCGTAACCTCTATACTGGTATTGGTTTCGCGAGTTTGTATAACTCGGATGAGCGTAACAGCTTCCGTTTACCATGGGCGGATCTAGTGCATGGTATCGATGATCTGCTAATGCTGAACCACTTGCTCCCGTTGGTTGATATGCTGGAAGACGCAGAAAAAGAGCAGTTAGAACGCTGGTTACACCGTCAAGAGCGCTCAATTTTGCATGCAATGGATCAAACCCGAGCGATCAGTGTGGAAGTTCAGCCTTATTGGCGTGAATGATCTTTCTGGTGGTAACGACAAAAAAATAGGACCGCATGGTCCTATTTTTTTGTCTCTGTTTTACGTTGTTGTAGCTCTTTTTCCATGAAATCGAGTCGTTCTAGTATTTGCGCTTGTTGGCTTAGGAGCTGCTCGAGCATACGTTCTTTATTGATTGAACTGTGCGTCTGTTGTTTCGTTGGGGCAGTAAGGATAGAGGTGATAAGACCCGAGATCATACCAAAGATACCCACCCCGCAAACAATGATGATGACAGCCAAAAACTTTCCTATGGAGGTCACTGGATAATGATCGCCGTAACCAACCGTTGAGATCGTTACAAATACCCACCACAAAGCATCGGCGCCAGTACGAATATTCGCTTCTGGGTTTTTCGCTTCGATAAACAGCATTGCACTAGAACCGAGTGTTATGAGGATAACCATCAATAGCAGTATAGAGGCGACCGTGGTTTCGCGGCGGTTTTCTTTGAGCTGATGCAAAATGAACTTTGACGAACGCAGTACTAATACCACTCGCATAATATGAAAAATACGAGCAAAGCGCAGGGGCTCTATCAATGGGATACTCGCCACGAAATCTATCCAATGACGTTTAAGGAATAACCAGCGATCTGTGGACCGGATCAAATCAATGGTGAGCTGTAGTAGAAAAATACTACAGATTATGAAATCCAGACCGATAAGAACTTGACGGGTTTCGTGATCGATCGGGAAAAACAACAAGCCAGAGATCACAAATAGTGCCATAAAAGACAATATTAGTGACAACAGGCCCATCGGTCGTGTGCTGTCTTTGATATCATTGTTTTTCATACGAAGCTCAAAATAAATCGCGTAACCACGCAAAGCGCGAACATAACTATAAGTAATATAAAGATTATAGATAAAGACTATATAAGACTCGGTGGAGAACTGACAATGGAAAAGCTGGCATTTAAGCCATGGGAAAGGGTCATATCCGACATTCGACTGGTGCCTAAAATGGTCATGTTGATGGTCTTCAGTACTGTCCTGATCGTGGCAAAACAACTGTGGGACGCAAACACTTTTTACGACTCACTTTTAGCGGCGACACAAAACGCGCAAGTTGCCCAACAGCATTATGAAGCATACTTAACGCAAGTTGCTTGGCAAACCGCCTTATTAATAGTGGTTTTTGTCGTGCTCTTATTAGCGGCGGCTAGAGTGATGTTGCGTCAAACACAGTATCTGAGCGACGCGATCAAACTGATGGCGAGCAAGAACCTCTCTGTTCCATTTGGTATGGATTGTAAAGATGAATACGGAGACGTGGCACGTGAATTGGAAAAGACACGTCGACAATTGCACGATGTGATTCAAATGCAAATTAATGCGTCTGATGAATTATCAACGCTCACCGAAGTCATGACACTGAGCATGTCGGAAACGAAGGAATCGGCGCAAGAAGAGTTTAACGAAATTGATCAACTTGCTACGGCGATGAGTGAAATGTCGTCGACGGTCCAAACGGTTGCGGAACATGCCCAGACGGCATCTTCTCTGACAGAGCAAGCTTCCGCACAAGCAATTTCTGGTCAGCAGTTCTTGCAAAGTACAATGGCGAAAATGAGTGAACTTTCGTCGGATATCGCTTCATCGGCACAAGCGGTTAACCAAGTTGAAGAACGTGTTGAAGCCATTGGTAGCGTTGTAGGGACGATTCAAGGCATTTCTGAACAAACCAACCTGCTTGCACTGAATGCGGCGATTGAAGCGGCGCGAGCTGGCGAGGCTGGGCGGGGTTTTGCTGTGGTTGCAGATGAAGTTCGTAACCTTGCCCAACGTACACAACAAGCGACGGTAGAAATTCAAGAGATGATCGCACAGCTGCAAACCAGTGCTAAATCTGCGGTAGAACTCATGGAAAAAAGCGTTGTGGAAGCGGCAGATGGAAACGAGCTGGTTTCTAATGCTGGATCTGAGCTCGATGGTATTGTTGGGCAAGTGACGCAAATCAATGACATGAACTTCCAGATCGCGACGGCGTCTGGTCAGCAAAGCAGTGTTGCAGAAGAGATGAGCCAAAACCTCACCAATGTACGTGAGTTGGTGGAAGCCTCAGTTGTTGTTGTTACCGAGCTGCTAGAAACCTCTGAAATGATGCAAAATAATGCAGGTGAGCTAGACAAGAAGATCAAATCTTTCCAAGTTTAATATTCGATCCCGAACTTTTGATAAAACGCCCACAAACCTTTTGTGGGCGTTTTTATTTGCTTTCAGTCTGGTATAAAGAATGAGTTACCGTGCTTTTCAAACAAGGAAGAAAAATGCAGCTGCCTTCGCCACTGATTTCTATCGCTGAATCTGCCGTACAAAACGCCCAAGACGCAGGTTATTTTCCCCTTTGGCCCGATGAGGTTGCGCAGCAATTTCGTTATGTGGCGGGCTTAAGCCAATTTATAACCGAAGCCATTCATCGCGATGAAGTCCTAGGCCGTGAGTTGCCAAGTATGTTAGCGCAGCCAAGTCGTCAGGAGTCTTACCGCTCACGTCTTGCTGAACTGTTGGAACAATGTCCTGATGAGATGTCTGGTCATCGCGTGTTGCGTCAGTTTCGCAACCGAGAAATGGTGTACATTGCGTGGAAGGATTTCACGCATGCATGGTCGCTAGAGACGTCTTTAAGCCACTTATCTGAGTTGGCAGAAGCGATGATTTTTGAAACTTATCAATGGCAATATCAAGTGTGTTGTCAGGAGTGGGGCACACCAACAAGTGAGGACGGTGAAGTGCAGCCGATGTTAATTATCGGCATGGGGAAACTGGGTGGTGGCGAGTTAAACTTTTCTTCCGATATTGATCTAATTTTCACGTATCCAGAGAATGGCGAAACCCAAGGTGCACGCCGCAGCATTGCCAATGCCCAGTTCTTTACTCGTCTTGGTCAACGCATCATCAAAGCGCTCGACCAACAAACCTTCGATGGTTTTTGCTACCGCGTCGACATGCGACTTCGCCCATTTGGAGAAAGTGGCCCCTTGGTAATGAGCTATGCCGCACTTGAAGATTATTACCAAGAACAGGGGCGAGATTGGGAACGTTACGCGATGATCAAAGCTCGGGTGATGGGATGTGAGATGTACCCGCAGTATCAAGAGCTACGCCAAATGCTGCGCCCTTTTGTTTTTCGTCGTTATATTGATTTCAGTGCGATTCAATCTTTGCGACGAATGAAGTCGATGATCAGTAGCGAGGTTCGCCGCCGAGGGTTGAATAACAACATTAAGCTAGGTGCGGGTGGCATCCGAGAAATTGAATTTATCGCTCAAGTTTTTCAATTGATTCGAGGTGGTCGAGAGCCTTCTTTGCGTAATCGAGGGCTGTTGGAAACGCTGCAAGGCATTGAAGAACTGGCATTGCTTACTCCAAAAGAAGTCAGCGATCTAGAAGCTGCATACAAGTACTTGCGTCAATTAGAAAACTTGTTGCAAGCAATGGCGGATAAGCAAACCCAGACGCTGCCTGATTGCGAAACCGAACGCTTAAAGCTCGCCACTGCGATGAAAATGAGCTGTTGGGAGCAATTAATTGAGCAAACCCAGCAGCATATGGCAAATGTTCACCAAGTTTTTGAATCACTAATTGGTGATGATGAAGAAGACGAGGGGACTACTGTTGCTCGTCATTTTCATGAGCTATGGGATATGGCCGACAAACAAGACGTTCTTGAGCATATCTTGCAGCAGGATATTCAGATTGAAGACTTTGCTTCATGCGCGAAAACCATCATCAACTTTAAAACCGATCTGGCCAAAAAAACGTTAGGCCCACGTGGACGCGAAGTGCTCAATCGTTTGATGCCGAAAGTGTTTGATGCGGTCTTTGCCCATCCTGATGCACAGTTTGGTTTATCTCGTGTACTTCACTTGCTACACAACATCTGCACTCGCACGACTTACTTGGAATTATTGGATGAGCATCCAGCGGCTCTGGTGCAGCTCGTACGTTTGTGTACCGCAAGTCCAATGATTTCAGAGCAGCTGTCTCGTTATCCTATCTTGCTTGATGAGTTAATCGACCCTGCGCAGCTGTACAATCCCATTCCATTAGACAGTTACCGTACAGAGCTGCGTGATTATTTGGCGCGTATTCCTGAAGATGATATGGAACAGCAAATGGAAGCGTTGCGTCAGTTTAAGCAAATTTGTATTTTGCGTATTGCAGCGGCAGATATTGCTGGCGCATTGCCAGTGATGAAAGTGAGTGACCATTTAACTTATTTAGCGGAAGCTATCGTTGATGCGGTGATCAGTCAGGCTTGGTTGCAAGTGTCTGAAAAGTACGGCGAGCCAACGCATGTGAAAGATCGTGAAGGCAAAGGCTTTGCTGTAATTGGTTATGGTAAAGTCGGAGGGTGGGAGCTCGGCTATAACTCCGATTTGGATATTGTCTTCATGCATGACTGCCCAGTCAATGTCTACACTGACGGCAAAAAAGAGATTGATGGTCGTCAGTTCTACCTTCGTTTAGCACAGCGTATCATTCATATTTTCTCCACTCGCACCGCTTCCGGTATTTTATACGAGGTCGATACCCGATTGCGTCCGTCCGGTGCATCGGGTTTGTTGGTTAGCCCAACGGACGCGTTCGACGACTATCAACATCAAGACGCGTGGACATGGGAGCATCAAGCACTTGTCCGCGCGCGCATGATTTATGGTGATGAACCACTGGCAATTGCATTTCACAATACGCGGCATGATGTGCTGTGCAAAGCACGCGATCAAGCTGAACTGAAAAAAGACGTTGTCGAAATGAGAGAAAAAATGCGCGGTCATCTTGGGGGGAAAAAGCCAGGCCGCTTTATGCTCAAGCAAGATGTGGGTGGGATTACCGATATCGAATTTCTCGCTCAGTACCTAGTGCTCAACTATAGTCACGATAAGCCGAAATTGACGCGTTGGTGTGATAATGTGCGCATCTTTGAAACGCTCATTGCGCAAAATGTCATGGACGAAGACCAAGCAATGCAGTTGATACGTGCTTACACGACAATGCGCAACGAAATACACCGACGAAATCTACTCAATTTAGACGCTGATGTAGTGGAAGACAAGTTTGTTGCCGAAAGGGAGTGGGTAAAACAGGCTTGGAATCAGTGGTTCAGTTAAGACCATATATTTAGCCTCGATAAGGGCTGTGATAAACTCACTTCGATTTAATTTTTGGAGACCAACAATGAAACCAATTCTACCTGATTACAACAGCGCTGGTGTGCTCATCATCGGTGATGTCATGCTAGATCGTTACTGGTATGGCCCAACCGGGCGCATTTCTCCTGAAGCGCCGGTTCCTGTTGTAAAAGTAGAAAACAATGAAGAGCGTCCTGGTGGTGCTGCGAACGTTGCGATGAACATCGCATCACTAGGTGGTCATGCTCACATTGTTGGTCTAACTGGGGAAGATGAGCCTGCAAAAGTGCTGACGGAGACGCTGAGCTCACTCAATGTGAAGTGCGATTTCGTTGCACTGCCTGATTACCCAACGATTACGAAGCTTCGCGTAATGAGCCGTGGACAACAGCTTATTCGTCTCGACTTCGAAGACAAGTTTGAAAACACAGATTCTGCGCCAGTGTTATCTCGAATGGATGCCGCACTGCCAAACGTTAAAGCCGTGATTATGTCTGATTACGCAAAAGGTTCGTTAGAGCATGTTCAGGCATACATTCAAAAAGCGCGCGCAGCAAATATTCCGGTTTTCATTGACCCGAAAGGTGCTGATTTTGAACGCTACCGTGGCGCAACACTTCTTACGCCAAACATGAAAGAGTTCGAAGACGTTGTAGGTAAAGTGAAATCTGACCAAGAGCTAGTAGAGAAAGCACTGGCTTTGGTTGAAGAGTTTGAATTTGAAGCGCTTTTAGTGACACGCAGCGAAAACGGAATGACCTTGATTCGTCGTGGCCAGGAACCGTTCCACCTTCCAACTCAAGCGAAAGAAGTGTACGACGTGACAGGTGCGGGCGACACGGTTATCTCTGTATTGGCAGCGTCTGTTGCCGCAGGCAAATCATTTGAAGAAGCGTGTGCATTAGCAAACGCAGCGGCAGGTGTTGTGGTTGGTAAACTAGGCACGTCAACGCTTTCTGAGATTGAATTAGCAGAAGCGGTACATGGCAGCCAAGACACGGATTACGGTGTGATTTCAGAAAAAGCACTGATCGAAGCGGTGAAAAAAGCACGAGCTCGTGGCGAGAAAGTCGTTATGACAAATGGCTGCTTTGATATTCTACACGCTGGGCATGTGTCTTACTTAAATCATGCTGCTGAACTGGGCGATCGCTTAATCGTTGCGGTAAATACCGATGAGTCAGTAAAACGCCTTAAAGGCCCTGGTCGTCCGGTAAACCCAACCGATCGCCGCATGGCGGTGTTGGCAGGTTTGGGTGCTGTGGATTGGGTTGTACCATTTAGTGAAGATACGCCGCAGCGTTTGATCTCAGAAGTTCTACCAAGCTTGCTAGTAAAAGGCGGTGACTACAAACCAGAAGAGATTGCTGGTGGTAAAGAAGTCATTGCGGCGGGTGGTGAAGTTCGTGTATTGAACTTTGAAGATGGCTGCTCGACCAGTGAAATCATTAATGCAATCAAAGGCGGTAAGGGCTAAGCCTGCTGTTTGTTAGTATTGAAATGCTATTTGCTCATAAAGGTCGCTAAGTGCGGCCTTTTTGATATTTGTAGTTCAGAGACACTTTTAGGCTCTGAACTACAAGTAATAAAAAACGCCAGCTGATAACTCAACTGGCGTTTTTATTTATTAAGACCTGAAGTATTCAGTTCGCGGTTATTTTGCCGCTTTCAAACCTGCATCAACGTCCAAGATGTCTTGTTCGCTTAGCGTACCAACTGCTTGGCGTAGCTGAAGAACACTTAAAATGTAGTCGTAACGAGCGTTCGATAGGTTTTTGTTCGCATCGTATAGACGACGAGTCGCGTCCAGTACATCAACGATAGTACGAGTACCTACATCAAAGCCAGCTTCTGTTGCTTCTAGTGCAGAGCGTGCAGAAATAACCGCTTGCTCATACGCACGTAATGCGCCGATAGAGGCGTTAATGTTGTTGTTTTGTGCGCGAACATCTTTGACTACGCTACGGTACTGTGCTTCAAGATCTTCGCTTGCTGCCACGTATGCGTATTCAGCTTGTTTGGTTTGAGAGGTTACGTTACCACCTGTGTATAGCGGTACTGCAAGGTTCACACCAATATTGAAGTTGTCTGTCGTGTTGTCACGAGAGCTATGAGAAGTATCACCGTAGTTGTAACCACCGTCTAGAGAGAGCGTTGGTAGGTGGCCAGAGCTTGCTAGTGAAATATTGTCACGCGCAATGTCTTGAAGAATACGTGAAGATAGCAAGGTCAGGTTTTTGGTTTTTGCTTCATCAATGAGCGATTCAGCAGGTACGGTCGATGGGCTAGCAGTGAAGCGGCCAGTGTCCAAAATGTTGAGATCTTTGTGCTCTTGGCCTGTAATTTCACGCAGTGACTCGTAGCTATTAGTTAGCGCGTTTTCTGCCAACACTTCGTCCGCTAGCACTTGGTCGTACTGAGCTTGTGCGTCATGCACGTCAGTGATTGCAGACAAACCTACTTCAAAACGTTGTTTAGTTTGCTCAAGTTGACGGCCAACCGCGGCTTTTTCTGCACGTACGAAAACAAGATTATCTTGTGCGCGTAGAACTTCAAAATACGCTTGTGACACGCGAAGAATCAGTGCCTGTTGCGTCGCTGCGTAAGTTGCGTCTGCTTGGCGAGCACTTTTCTCAGCAGTATCTAGAGAGATCCAAGATGCGCGGTTGTAAAGTGCTTGTGAAAAGCTAACGCCAGCGGTTAGCGCGTTGCCATCGTTTGATACGTCACTAATTAGATTTGAATCGTATTCAGTATCACCACGAGTTAAATTGTAACCCGCAGTAAGGTTGATCTGTGGTAATAGAGCACTACGGCTTGAGGTGATTGCTTCGAAAGCTTGGTCACGTTGTGCTGCTACACTGAGCAATTGTGGATCATTTTGTTTTGCCAAGTCGTAGATTTCAGCCAAAGAGTCTGCGAACGCAGACGTACTCATGCTACCTAGCGCTGCACTGATAAATAGTGGAAGCAATTTTTTCATTTTCTATTCCCGCGGTCCATAGATTGGTTAATTCTCAGTAGTTTAACTCAATTTGCACGATATTTACTCTAAAGTTTGCACTTTTTTACACGTAATTATCCACTTGTGCAATAAATTTTTAGCAAAGACTTAAATTAATTTGTAACTATTATACAAAAAGTTGAGCCAAGTCCTTTGAGCAAGCGAATAACAATGAGTAAACTACAGGATTCACTCAGAGAGGTGTTGAATGCAACAGCGTGACAAACAACAACAAGATTTTACTTCGCGAGATGTAAAAGTCATCTCGAAAGAAACCTTATTTGAAGGTTTTTTCAAAATGGTGAAATACCGATTTCAGCATAGGCTATTTGCTGGTGGTTGGAGTGGAGTTGTTGAACGAGAAATGTTCGAGCGTGGTCACGCAGCAGCGATGCTTCCTTATGATCCAAAGACGGACCAGGTCGTAATCATTGAACAGATTCGTATTGGCGCGTTGGAACATGAACACCCTTGGCAGCTAGAAATTGTCGCCGGTATGATTGACCGCGATGAATCTGCTGAAGCCGTAATTCGTCGAGAGGCTGTCGAAGAAGCGGGGATTCAGGTGGGGCGCGTTGTACCTGTTACGTCCTATTATCCTTCGGCTGGTGGTTGCTCGGAAAAGCTAGACGTCTTTGTTGGTGAAGTGGATGCGTCTAAAGCGCACGGCATTCATGGTTTAGACTATGAGAATGAAGATATCCGAGTTCATGTCATGAGTCGTGAAACGGCGTATCAATGGGTGAAGGACGGAAAATTTGAAAATGGTGCGTCGATTATTGCGTTGCAATGGCTGCAATTACACCATCAAGAGTTAAAGTCAGAATGGGGACTATCCCAAACGGTGGAGAGTGAGTAATGGCACAATTGGCTGAAAAACAGAGATATCATGTTGATTTAGCTGGTCTTATGAGAACGTATGAGACCAACTACGCTAAATTGAATGCCTTATTGCCTGCTTCTGCTGAAGTTGGGGATGTACGTTGCTACCAAGCGGCGAACATGGTTTACCAATTGACCGTGAATGAAATCACAAAATACACCACAGTTGTTGAGATATGTCAGAGTGATGAAACGCCAGTGTTTCCTTTACCGACGATGTCTGTCAGGCTTTATCATGATGCGAGAGTAGCCGAAGTATGCTCAAGCGGAGAGTTCTCTCGCATAAAAGCTAAGTATGATTATCCCAATGACCAACTGATGCAGAAAGATGAAAAGCATCAATTAAACACATTCCTCGGTGAATGGCTGACGTTTTGTTTACGAAGTGGTATCAGTAGAACACCACTTGCCTTCAATTGATCGTCACGTCACTAAAGGAAAATAACAAATAACGATATAGTGGACGAATCAGGTTTTCATTTTGCAATCATCTAGTGACAGCATCAAACTTTTACAAATTACGGATACTCATCTGTTTGCTGCCGATGAGGGAAGTTTGCTAAGCGTAAAAACAGCCGATAGCTTCAATGCTGTTGTTGCTGATGTTTTACGCCGCAACGTGGCGTTTGATTACATCTTGGCGACGGGCGATATTTCCCAAGACCATAGTGCAGAATCTTATCAGCGCTTTGCCAACGGCATTGAACCGCTAGAGAAAGACTGTTTTTGGCTACCTGGTAATCATGATTACAAGCCTAATATGGGCAGTGTTTTGCCTTCGCCACAAATCAAAGCCGCAGAGCATGTGTTGCTTGGCGAGCATTGGCAGTTAATTCTTTTAGACTCGCAAGTGGTTGGCGTTCCTCATGGGCGCTTGAGCGATCAGCAATTAACGCTACTCGAAGAAAAGCTAGCCGAACACCCAGAAAGACACACACTTGTTTTGTTGCATCATCACCCGTTACTGGTGGGAAGCGCGTGGCTTGATCAACATACTTTAAAAGATGCCGAAGCGTTTTGGCAGGTTGTCGAGCGTTTTGATAACGTGAAAGGCATTCTCTGTGGTCATGTTCATCAAGATATGAATGTGCTTCACAAGGGCATTCGAGTGATGGCAACACCCTCAACTTGTGTTCAGTTTAAGCCTAACTCGTATGATTTTGCCCTTGATACCACTTCGCCTGGTTGGCGGGAGCTGCAACTACACGCTTGTGGCGATATTACGACCCAAGTAGGTCGGCTTCCTGATGGCCAGTTCCAACCAGACTTCTCTTCTAACGGCTACTAACGCGCCCGAGCTCTCTGTTCGGGCTCGCTTTTTTGTGCGAGATATCTATGAGTAAACCTTCACTTCTTCTCTATATCCATGGCTTTAATAGCTCTCCACTCTCCATTAAAGCGAATGTGATGAGAGCCTACTGCGAGCAACATAGGCCTGATATTAAGGTGATTGTTCCCCAGTTACCTTGTTATCCTCAGCAAGCGGCGAAAATGTTGTTGGATATTATCGAGCAATATAAAGACGACTATAAAATTGGTCTAGTGGGCAGCTCATTAGGTGGTTTTATGTCAACGTGGCTAAATGACAAGTTTGGGTTTAAAGCGGTAGTGGTCAACCCCGCAGTCAAGCCTTATGAGTTGCTAGTAGATTATTTGGGTAAGCAAACTAACCCATATACGCATGAAACCTATACACTTGAAGCTTGTCATATTGACGAGTTAAAAGCTCTTGATGTACAAAGCATCGCGTCGCCACATTCTTTTTGGTTATTGCAACAAACAGAAGATGAGGTTTTAGACTATCGACAAGCGGTAGATAAGTTTGCAGACGCTAAGCAAACAGTAGAACAAGGCGGTGATCACAGTTTTGTAGGCTTTGAGCGTTATCCTGCACAGATTATCGAATTTCTAGAACTGTAATTCGAAAGCGATTGGAAAAGGCTCATAGTTTTTATTGATATATCCAACCGTTTCTTGACATGGGCGGTATGCTTTCCGACTATGTTTTGCCAAAAGATCTTAAGGGTCGAGGACCCTGGCTACTTTGTTATGCATCATGTTTACAAACTCTTAGTGATGTGAACAGGGTGGCTTTTTCGTTTCCTGAGTATGGGTACGCCCATTGGTGATACTCAGGCAACAAGTAAACTTTGAGAATAATTCCGTATTATGACTGAACAATATAATGCTGGTGCCATTGAAGTACTGAATGGCTTAGAGCCAGTACGTCGCCGACCAGGGATGTATACGGATACAGCGCGCCCAAACCATTTGGGCCAAGAAGTTATCGACAACAGTGTCGATGAAGCGCTAGCCGGACATGCCTCAAAAGTACAAGTCATCCTACATGCTGACCAATCACTCGAAGTGATCGATGATGGTCGAGGCATGCCTGTTGATATCCACCCAGAAGAGAAAGTATCAGGCGTAGAGCTAATTCTATGTAAGCTACATGCGGGTGGTAAGTTCTCTAACAAAAACTACCAATTCTCTGGTGGTTTGCACGGGGTAGGTATATCTGTAGTAAACGCGTTGTCAAAACGCGTTGAAGTAACAGTTCGTCGTGATGGTCAAGTGTATGAAATTGCATTTGAACACGGCGAGAAAGTGTCTGATCTGACCGTAACTGGCACATGTGGTCGTCGCAATCGCGGTACCAGCGTACATTTCTGGCCTGATGCGAAGTACTTCGATTCGGCTAACTTCTCTGTGACGCGCTTAGTCAACAACCTGCGCGCAAAAGCGGTTTTGTGTCCGGGCTTAGAAATCACATTAACCGACAAAGTTAATGACAAAGACTATAAGTGGTACTACGAAGATGGTTTGAAAGACTATCTTGCGGAAGGTGTAAAAGGCTATCCAGTTATTCCTGAAGAACCATTTACTGGTGAGTTCTTGGCGGATACTGAAGCGGCAAACTGGGCGGTAATTTGGCAGCCAGAAGGCGGTGAGATGATCACCGAAAGCTACGTTAACCTGATCCCAACCGCTCAAGGTGGTACGCACGTTAATGGTTTACGCCAAGGCTTGTTGGAAGCGATGCGCGAATTCTGTGAGTTCCGTAATCTATTACCTCGTGGTGTGAAGCTAACGGGTGATGACGTTTTCGACCGCTGTTCTTACGTGCTGTCGGTTAAAATTCAAGATCCACAATTTGCAGGCCAGACCAAGGAACGTCTCTCTTCTCGTCAAACCGCGGCATTTGTCTCTGGCGTTGTAAAAGATGCGTTCAGTCTTTGGTTGAACGAAAAGCCTCAGCTCGCAGAGCAATTGGCAGAAGTCTGTATCGCTAACGCGCACCGTCGTATGCGAGCGGCGAAAAAAGTCGTACGTAAGAAAGTGGCATCCGGCCCGGCATTGCCAGGCAAGTTGACCGACTGTTCTGCACAGGACTTAAGTCGCACGGAAATCTTCTTTGTGGAGGGTGACTCTGCGGGTGGCTCGGCAAAACAGGCACGTGACCGTGAATTCCAAGCCGTGATGCCACTGCGTGGTAAGATCTTGAACACGTGGGAAGTCTCTGCCGATCAAGTTCTTGCGTCTCAAGAAGTACACGATATCTCTGTTGCTTTGGGTATTGACCCAGATAGCGACAACCTCGAGAGTCTTCGTTACGGTAAGATCTGTATCCTTGCCGATGCGGACTCGGATGGTCTTCACATCGCAACGCTGCTTTGTGCTCTATTTACTCGTCACTTCCGCGCACTAGTGGAAGCGGGTCATATCTATGTGGCGATGCCGCCTCTGTATCGAATCGACTGCGGGAAAGAAGTGTTCTACGCCCTCGATGATGATGAAAAAGATGGCATTTTAGAGCGCTTGTCGAAGAAGAAAGCCAAAATCAACGTGCAACGATTCAAAGGTCTGGGTGAGATGAACCCACTTCAGTTGCGTGAAACCACCATGGATCCGAACACGCGTCGCTTAGTGCAGTTAACCATTGACGACTCTACGGCGACCATGGAAATGATGGACATGCTGCTAGGTAAAAAGCGTGCAGATGACCGTCGTTCTTGGCTACAAAACAACGGCGACTTGGCAGAGGTGTAACGGATGTCTACAGAAATTACCTACGATGGCGTCGAACAATTGCCAATGCGCAAGTTCACTGAAGACGCTTATCTGAACTACTCGATGTACGTAATCATGGACCGCGCCTTGCCATACATTGGTGATGGCTTAAAGCCGGTTCAACGACGCATCATTTATGCGATGTCAGAGCTTGGTCTCTCTGCATCAGCAAAATACAAAAAATCTGCACGTACCGTTGGTGACGTGCTAGGTAAATACCATCCGCACGGTGATTCAGCGTGTTACGAAGCGATGGTATTGATGGCTCAGCCATTCTCTTACCGCTATCCATTAGTGGATGGTCAAGGTAACTGGGGTGCGCCAGATGATCCGAAATCATTTGCGGCAATGCGTTATACCGAAGCAAAACTGTCTAAGTTTGCTGAAGTATTGCTTGGCGAACTTGGCCAGGGCACGGTTGAATGGCAACCTAACTTTGATGGCACAATGAAAGAGCCACAAATGTTGCCAGCACGTCTGCCTCACATCCTGCTTAACGGTGTAACCGGCATTGCCGTTGGTATGGCAACAGACATCCCACCGCACAACGTTCGTGAAATCGCAGATGCGACTATTCATTTGATCGACAACCCGAAAGCAGAACTGCCGGACGTGATGCAGTATGTCAAAGGTCCGGATTACCCAACAGAAGCAGAAATCATCTCGCCGCAAGCGGATATCGAGAAGATTTACCGCAACGGTCGTGGCAGCATCAAAATGCGTGCGGTTTGGCACAAAGAAGGTTCTGACATTGTTATCACTTCTTTGCCACACCAAGTATCGGGTGCCAAACTGCTTGAGCAAATCGCTAACCAGATGCGTGCGAAGAAGCTGCCAATGGTTGACGATCTTCGTGACGAATCGGATCACGAGAACCCAACGCGTATCGTTGTGGTGCCTAAGTCAAACCGCGTCGATTGTGATTTGTTGATGAACCACTTGTTCGCATCAACGGATCTTGAGCGCAGTTACCGTGTTAACTTGAACATGATTGGTTTGGATAACCGTCCTCAAGTTAAAGGTCTGGTGCAAATTCTGTCTGAGTGGATCGAGTTTCGTCGTACGACTGTGCGTCGTCGTCTACAACACCGCCTAGACAAAGTAATGGCTCGTCTACACATCTTGGAAGGTTTGTTGGTTGCTTACCTCAACCTAGATGAAGTGATTGAGATCATCCGTACTGAAGACGATCCAAAAGCGGTGCTGATGGAACGCTTTGGTATTACCGATATCCAAGCGGATGCAATTTTAGATACTAAACTTCGTCATCTAGCAAAACTAGAAGAGATGAAGATCCGTGGTGAGCAAGACGAGCTAGAGAAAGAGCGTGAGAAGCTAGAACAGCTACTCGGTTCTGAGCGTCGTCTGAATACACTACTGAAAAAAGAAATCAAAGCAGACGCAGAGAAATACGGTGATGACCGTCGCTCTCCAATGGTTGAGCGTGCAGAAGCAAAAGCGCTGACTGAACGTGACCTCGTACCAAGTGAGCCAATCACGGTTGTGCTTTCTGAGAAAGGTTGGATTCGTCACGCGAAAGGCCATGACGTGGATGCCGAAGGCTTAAACTATAAGTCGGGTGATAAGTATTTAGCGCATGCTCGAGGTAAGAGTAATCAGCCTGCGGTATTCCTAGGTAGTGACGGTCGAAGTTACTCTCTGGAATCGCACTCACTGCCTTCTGCTCGTAGTCAAGGTGAGCCGATTACCGGTCGCTTGAATATTACGGCTGGTAGCAGTATTCGCCAAGTCATCATGAGTGAAGAAGATCAGCTGTGGCTGGTGGGCTCAGATGCAGGTTACGGCTTTGTATGTAAAGGCGCGGACTTGCTGTCTAAAAACCGCAGTGGTAAAGCGCTCGTCACTTTACCTGCCAACTCTGAGATCATGACGCCAAAAGAGATTGAAGATTTAGACTCTGATGAAATCTTAGCAATCACTAACCAAGGTCGCATGCTGCTGTTCCCAATCAAAGACTTGCCACAACTGGCGAAAGGTAAAGGGAATAAGATCATCAACATTCCTGCTGCTAAAGCAAAAGAGCGAGAAGAAGTACTATCTCACTTAATGTCTTTACCAAAAGGTGCATCGTTAACGCTGTACGCGGGTAAGCGAAAGTTGGGTCTTAAACCGTCTGACCTTGATAACTTCCGTGGCGAACGTGGTCGCCGAGGTGGGTTATTACCGAGAGGTTTGCAGCGAGTCACTCGTATTGAAGTTGAGCTAGATGATTCCGATACGACGGAAACACCGAGCGATAGCGAGTAACGCACAAATAAAAATCCCAGCCAATGGCTGGGATTTTTTATGCTTCTTGCTTGTCTTCGGCAATGGTGACTTTCAAGGTCATCTCTTTTCCTTTGCGAATGATACCGACGTCCACGGTGGTGCCAGGACGTAAATCGGTGACGATATCCATAACGCTCTGACGCCCTTGTACTTTATTGCCATCAATACTGATAATGATGTCCTGCTTTTGGAAGCCTGCCGCATTGGCTGGACCATTTGGATCAATACCAAGTACGACAATACCACCTATGTGTTCATTTCCAAGCAGGCGAGCAGTGACCGCATTAATGTCTTGGCCGTCGATTCCAATATAACCACGAATCACGCGGCCATCAGCGATGATTTTCTGCATGATCTTACTCGCTAGCGGCGCAGGGATCGCAAAAGAAATACCGTAAGTTTCTAAGTCTGTCGCTTGCTGAAAAGAGGCGGTGTTAATGCCGACGAGCTCGCCTTGTGTGTTCACTAGGGCTCCACCAGAGTTACCTTCATTGATGGCGGCATCGGTTTGAATGAATGCTTGACGACCATCGCTAATAGATGAACGACCTGTGGCAGAAATAATGCCGAACGTTGTGGTTTGTCCAAGGTTGTATGGGTTACCGATGGCTAGTACTACATCGCCCACTTGTGGTTTGTAGTTAGAGTTCAGAGGGATTACGGGCAAATTCGAACCTTCGACACGCAGCACGGCTATATCAGTACGCTTATCTGTCCCTACGAGCTGAGCCGCTGCGGCTCTGCCGTCTTGTAATGCCACAACAATTTGATCAGCTTGAGCAACCACATGATAGTTAGTAATGATGTAGCCTTTCTCACTAACAATCACACCTGACCCCAGGCCTTGAGTCGAGAGTTTACTGCGGTCATTCTCAACATACTTACGACTGTAGATGTTTACCACTGCAGGTGCTGCTCTTCGGACTGCTTGATTAAACGTCAACTCGACTGATGCGATATTAACAGGTTGAGGATCAAGCGCGGCAGGAATTACGTTGTTGCGCAAAGATGGAACCGCCAGTAATACCACTGCGGCAGTAGCCAAGCCTAAAAAGACAGAACGTAATAAAAAGCTGAGCATATCCTCTCCATGCGTGAGCGCCAAAATGGCATCGAAGATGAAGAATAGCATTACATTGAAAAATAACAAAAGGGCAGCACGTCATCGCGCTGCCCTTTTCATTAGTTATTGAGCGATAAGGAAAAGTGATCGAGCCTTATCACTCAACACTATGCATCGAAAACCTTATTTTCTATCACTTTGAAAGTGGTTAACGAATGACAAGATAAATAGTACGTTCACCACGTTGAATATTAAGAGCCAGTACACCTTTGTGTTTCTCTACGATTGTACGAAGCTCGGCAAGGTTTTTCACTCGTTGACGGTTCACACCGATAATAATGTCACCTTGTTGTAATTGATATTGAGCCGCTGGAGAGTTATCTGCAACGCTCGATACTTTAACACCTTGGATTACATCACTTGGTGTTGTATTGCTTAATTCCGCCCCTTTGAGTCCCTCATGTAATGTCTCCGCTTTAGCTTTCATATTCGTAGATTCGCCAAGCGTTACATCAAAGGTTTTATTCTTACCATCTCGAACCACACCTAATGTGATTTCTTTACCTGCGCCCAATGTTGCCACTTTTGCGCGGAGCTCTGAGAAAGTATTAATCGCTTTGCCGTTCACCGATACAATTACGTCACCGGCTTTTAATCCTGCTTTATCGGCTGCGCTGTCCGGTACGACTTGACCAATAAAGGCACCTTTACTTGACTCGTAACCCAATGCATCAGCTAGCTCAGAGGTTACTTCGCCACCTTGCACACCCAACATGCCGCGTTTGACTTCACCAAACTCTAGAATTTGATCAGTGAGGTTTTTCATCATGTTTGATGGAATCGCAAAACCAATACCTACGTTACCGCCGTTAGGGCCTAAAATTGCAGTATTAATACCGATCAGCTCACCATTAAGGTTGACCAATGCACCACCAGAGTTACCGCTGTTAATTGCGGCATCGGTTTGGATGAAGTTTTCGAAGTTTTCAACGTTTAAGCCGCTACGACCAAGGGCTGAAACAATACCCGAAGTCACAGTTTGACCGAGTCCAAATGGGTTACCAATCGCAACCGTAAAGTCACCGACACGCAGTTTGTCGGAATCCGCGACCTTAATCTGCGTTAAGTTTTTCGCTTTCTCTAATTTAAGTAACGCAACATCGGCCATTTCATCACCGCCAACGAGCGTAGCGTCATATTCGCGCCCGTCAAAGAGGCGAACTCGAATCTCATCTGCTCCCTTGATCACGTGGTAGTTAGTGACAATATGGCCTTTCTTCGCATCAATAATGACACCAGACCCTAAACCTCTGAACGGGCGCTCTCGCCTTTGTTCCATAGGAAAGTCTGGGCCAAAGAAAAATTGAAATTGCTCGGGAATGCGGCTGGTTTGTACTTGTTTACCTTCTACAGCAATACTCACAACAGCTGGGGTCACCTTCTCAAGCATTGGTGCCAAGCTAGGTAACTGTTGGCCATCCACATTCAAAGGTAATGCGGCAGTGGCTTGAACTGGGGCAATAATCGACCCCAAACTCAGAGATAGAACGGTGAGCGCAAGCAGTGGTTTTTTCATCCAATAACTCCTCTTGAAACATGTCTGCCAAAAAGAAATATCCGAACGGTTAGTTCACTTTGTTAATAACTAATATAGGGTCTAGTTCGGACAATCAAAAGGGGAGGCAGTGCACATCCAAGTTAGAGCGAAGGTGAGGTGAAAAAGTTCAAAAAAGGGCCGATACAAATGTATCGGCCCTAGATAGAAGTAAGAGAGGATTATGATGCTTTTGCGGTTACCGCTTCGGGAGCATTAATGATTTCTTTCTCTTGATCCCTCAAAAGACCGGTGGCGCCATTAGCGTAGTCTTTTGGTTGTTCGTTAAACTCTGGTTGATCTTCTGCAATGGTTTCAGATGACATTGCCGTTTTCTTATCAAACGGGTTGTCTTGTTCTGGTAAGTTTGGCAAAAGCTCAGAAGAGGTCTTGGCCATATGTTGGTATAGCTTGGTGTAATCTTTACCTAGGGTGTCCAACATTTCTGCGGTTTGTGCAAAATGATCGACGAGCTCTTGACGTTGTTGCTCTAATTCAAACTTGGCCGCTTCAAGTTCTTTCTGCACAGACTTTTGTTTCTTGTATTCAGGGGTGGTTAGTCTACTAATGACTACGCCTACGATTGTACCGACCAGCAAACCCACAATGGCATAAATCCAAGGCATAACTGCTCCTTATAGTTGTTTTAACAAGTCTTTTACTACTTAGTTACACGCGGTGCTCGTCCATGTTACTATGGCTTGAACAGCCGATAAAGAAAAATAGCAGTATGTCTTCGGGGACTGATAACTACTTCTCTCTATTCTCAAAGTTGACCCCGAGGTAACCCTTTTCTCTATACCTCTATACGACTTACATACGATGACACCACTACAACAATATCAAAAAGACATAGCAGAACACGGGTTTCAGCGTGATGAAGCTCAGTATCAAGCGGTCGTTGCATTAGACAAGCTTTACCATGCTATCGTTGAATTTCAGTCAGCTCCTGTGCCTCAGCTTTCCAAATGGCAAAAGCTAATGGGGAAAAAAATCGACAAGCCTGAACCACCAAAAGGCCTTTACTTTTGGGGTGGAGTAGGTCGCGGTAAAACCTACCTTATGGACGCATTTTTTGATGCTTTACCGACCCAAAGAAAAATGCGCGTCCACTTCCATCGATTTATGTATCGAGTACATGATGAGTTGAAGCTGTTAGGTGATGTGGAAAATCCGCTATCAAAAGTGGCGGATAAATTTAAAGAAGAAGCCGATGTGGTTTGCTTTGATGAATTTTTTGTTTCCGACATTACTGATGCGATGATCCTCGCAACGCTACTTCAAGAAATGTTCAAGCGGCAGATGATCCTAGTCGCGACTTCAAACATCGAGCCGCAGAACTTATATCGTAACGGTTTGCAAAGAGCGCGCTTTTTGCCCGCGATCGATATGATTTTGGCACGTTGTGAAGTGTTGAATGTCGATAGTGGCGTTGATTATCGCTTAAGAACGTTAGAACAGGCTGAAATATACCATTACCCGCTTGATGAGCAGGCTAGCATAAACCTTAACAAATATTATCAGCAGCTGACTGGAGAGCGTCAGTTTGTTGCTCATCAAATCGAAGTTAACCACCGTCAACTAGCGGTGATTGAAGCAAGCGACGGGGTGCTGCATGCGTCGTTTGCTCAGTTGTGTCAAACTGCTCGCAGTCAAAATGACTACATTGAATTGTCTCGTATTTACCACACGGTATTACTGGCAGATGTTCAACAAATGAACCGAAAAATCGATGATGCGGCGAGACGCTTTATCGCGCTGGTCGATGAGTTTTACGAGCGCAATGTTAAGTTGATTATTTCTGCTGAAGTGCCAATGGCCGACTTATATACTGATGGGCAGTTAGAGTTCGAATTTAAGCGCTGTTTGTCTCGGCTTACTGAGATGCAAAGTCATGAGTATCTCGCGCGTGAACATTTGGCCTAGATCCAATGGGTTCTTAAAAAAGTGAAGAAAAAATTAGTGATTTGGCGCAAAAAAAGGTGATTTTTTCTTCGCTCTTCTCTATAATCCTGCGAC
>NZ_JAWOTD010000024.1:0-71862 GCF_033338715.1 Vibrio sp. Vb1337
ATGATCGCCCCGATGGAAACAATGCTCCATACCGAACCACTCACGCCACGAATTTCTTTAAAATTTAAGGTCAAACTGCCTTCAAATAAAATCACTGCCACCGCTAAAGAAACCAACGGAAAGAGCAAATTACCTAATATCTCATCAGGATTTAACCACTGCATAAATGGCCCGACGATCAGCCCTGCCAACAACAAAAATAAAATCGCTGGCAAACGCAATCGCCAAGCTAACCATTGGCAACCTAAACCAATAACCCCAACCGCTGACAGCACCAGCGCTTCATTACCCACTTGCATCAATAATTACCTGTTTTTGTCTTTTTTCGCGTGAATGCGCTATACCCGAATACATTCAGCCTTACGGTCAAATAGAAACAACCGAACGTGCAAATCAAACGACTGACCTTCGATGACATCGCTACGAAACGCACATGTTTGAAGTCATTTGGCGATCGCATCAGAACTATGAATATAGTTGACCCCCAATGACTTAACGACTCATTTTTGTTCATCAGGTCTTAAAGTGGCACACAAGTGTGCGACTTTGTCGAATTCATCATTACGCATTGAGTTTCATTATGTAGAATGATTTCTAAAGAAAGCGCGGAACCTAGCACTATATGAGGCTAAGGCATAGAGCATGAACTAAGCTTTAGCGTAAGTGCTCAAAGTTAAGAATCGTGTGTCACGCGACGTACGCAAGGAGAAATGGATTGTACGTAATACTAGCACTGTTCATGGCGTGTCTCGCCATCCTCATCGGAGTGAAAGCCGCCAACCGAGCTGCACTTTTAGAAAAAGAACTAGCCAAACTTCGTGAGGAAGTCACATCACTACGAGCCAGTGTCCATGGGGGCTCAAACCAACAAGCGCACCAACAATTCAGCATCGAAAAAGACACACCATCTGTAGCGACGTCACCTCACATAGAATCACCACAGAAAGATGTCTCATCCTCTGGGGAACATGATCCAGCTACCAACCTAGACTTGGACCAGAGCGCTGCGAATCAAGGGTACGCCCAGATAAGAGAAGTGCAACTGGATGTTTTTAGTCAAGAAAATGAGTCATTCCTTCAGAGTAAAGTTCAGAGCCTGCTTAGCAACATTCAAGAAAATTGGTTGGTTTGGGTAGGCGCATTGGCCATGCTGATCGGTGGAGGTTATCTCGTACAGGTAATTGGTAGTCACATCCAGTTTTCGCCATTTATGCGAGTGTCCTTTGCCTTTGTGCTCTCATTACTTATGGTGCTTGTTGGCGAGTGGTTTCACCGTAAAGAACAACAGAATCCGCAACGGGCAGCACGAGCCCAAGGTTTTACGTATGTTCCTGCTGCTGTTACCGGTACGGGATTAACGGGCATTTACTGCACCGTCATTTTTGCCTTTGTGGTTTATCAAATGCTAACGCCGAGTATCTCGTTGATCATCTTGGCTTCAGCGGCATTTTTCAGTTTAGCATTATCATTGCGACAAGGGCCGTTAATGGCCGTGCTTGGCTTAATTGGTGGCTACACAGCACCACTGTGGATTGGGGGTAATGAACCCAACTACTTCTTGTTAGCCGGATACATCTGCGCAATTTCGTTCGCGGCGACCTTATTGATGCAAAAAGTGCGTAGGGCATGGATTACGCCAAGTATCGCGATTCCACATGTCATTTGGATGTTGCTGTTGATTGAGAGTGTACCAACAGAACTGTTGTTCTCGTGGCTCGCGATTTATCTCTCCATCACTTTGTATCTCATTTTCGCGGTTCCGAGAATGGGTTGGATGCTCAATCCTCGCTTTCGTCACTATCAAAGCAAGTGGACAAACTCGCCGACCGCTACCGCTCTCGCAACTGCTTTATTGACCTTTTCTGCCGTCACCAGAATGCCGGAGCTGAACACTCTACAAATGGCGTACTGTTATACGCTGCTTGTTGCGAGCATCTGGCTACCAGCACTTCGTACAGGCTGGTCATTACGTGTATTTTTGCCATCCATACTCGTCTCGGCAACCGCGCTGATAGTTCTTACCATCGCTTTTGATGCGCTGTATATGGTAGAGCGAGAAGCTAGCATCCTATTCGCATTGGCGGTGAGTATTGCGCTGATCTGCTATCGAACATATTGCCAATCACTTAGTGACCGTTCGCAACTCAGTGGGCTGCTTCTGCTGGTACTGGCTCCCGCGATGAGCTTAATTACGTTGTTTTATATTGACGAATTTATGCAGGGCTACCTGTGGTATTGGACTGCATTCTGCGCATTGATGGCCACTTACTACGTTGTGCTTGGTCAGCGTGCACGTTCGTTGGCATTAGAATGCTCTGCCGTTATGCATGCTTTAATCATAGGTATTGCTTTTGTTTGGTTGAGCGATACTTGGTTAACAACAGCAATCTCAATACAAGTTGCGATAATGGCCTTACAGGCTCAAGTCGGGTTATTTCGACCTGCGAGTTGGGCGATTAAAGTGGCAATGGGAATACTGGTTATCCGACTCACGCTGCTACCTTTCATCCCCGAATGGCAACCGGTAGAAGCTGGGCATTGGGCTTGGGTTCTTGTGAGTTATATGCCTTCTCTCTTCATCTTGTCTTATGCTCGTTCAACACTAAAACAAGTGGACCGAGAACTGACCAACTGGTTTGAAGGGGCGTTTTTACATGTATTCTTAATGGCATTGTTCACCCAAACTAACTACTGGTTAACGGGGCAATATGGTTACTTGGGGCACATCGACTTCACAAGTGCGGCAGTCTTTGCCAATCAAGCATTAGTTATGGGTTTGGTATACAGCTACCGCAGCCAATTTGCGCAACGCTTAAGCCGTATCTACGAAATCTATAGTTACTTGCTTTGGTGCGCGTTCGCTATATTGATTATTTTGCTTAATACGGCAGAATCGCCGTTGGTGACTGATAACGTCTCGGCACAAGCACTTCCCATCTTTAACATGCTGAGTATCGGCTGGCTGTTACCAGCTTGCATCCTGCTTATCGCAACGTTTAAGCGCTGGAATACGTTGCAAGTTCATCGATTTGCGATTGCTAGTCTAGGCTTTTTACTTGCAGCCATTTGGTTGGGGATGTCTATCCGTCAATTCTGGCAAACCACATCGATGATGCTGTATCAGCCAACCAGCATGGCAGAGTTGTTCAGTTATTCAGTGGCTGGCTTGCTCGTAGGTGGATTGCTGACTTGGCGCGGCGTGACCCAACAGGGGCTGATGATGCAGCGTGTCGGTCTAGTGGTCCTTGCCTGTGTCGCACTGAAAGTATTCTTATGGGATGTGAGCTCTCTGGATGGGTTCTGGCGAGCAATAAGCTTCTTAGGCTTAGGTGCGTCTTTGATAGCACTTGGATGGCTATTCCAGAAATTGAATCGTTCGGTGGCAAAAGCACTCGAGCCCTAGACGAGTCAAAGAGAGATTCCCGACAGTGCGCTGTTTTCGTTATTGGGGGACGATAACAGTGTAAAGCCGGGAATCATTGGAGTGTTCGTTACTTCAGTAAAGCGACCACAGTATGACGACGCACGTTTGCTTGCGCATTCAATGCCTGAAAAGTCGAAGTAAACTCGCCAGACTTTTGCATGAATCCATCCAGTTTTGCATTCACCTCATTGACTGAAAGCTGTGCGGTTTTGGTTTGGATAGAACGCATTTGAGTATTCAGTTCACCATGAAAAGCTTTCGCTTCCTGCAAGCTCGTTTGAACTTGTTTCAGATGCTGATTTACTTTGGCAATCGTCTGCTTGATGCCGTCGCGTGAGCCTAGATCAAACCCGAGCTCCGCAATACCATCTGGCTCAGACTTTAAGTTCAAAACGTTAGGCTGTCCCGCAGGGAAGCGGTGCCCTTCCCCCGTTACCATCACCTTTTGCTGCATTTGTTGATAAGCGTTGTCTCTGGCTTCAAATAAAATGCTGCCATCATCGGCTAATGAGGCTCGCATTCCTAACGCAATCAAGCTGCGATCCAGCATTTTGACCGTTCGCTCACCGTCTGATTGTCCATCAAACTGAATCATCACCGCTTGACCTTGAGGAAAATCCAAACGGATTTGCTCGGCCTTGTCGCTTAAGCGATGAACATTCAAACCTGGAATAGAAAAGCGACGAATATCCGCTTTATCCAGTTTTAAGTGCAGTTCGTTATTTAGGACTTTCTGGCCATCGAAACGTGCTTGCTCAACGACTTTTTGGATGGTGGCTTTAGAACGAACCAATGTATCCTGCAAACCAGGAACATTTTGTACGCCTTGATTAATAGCTTGCGTCAAACCACGTTTAATTTGCGTGAGCTCTTTGCCAATCACCTGCAGTGATTTGGACGCGATCTGAACCGCCGTGGCTTGCTGCTGACCCTGCGTAAGCTGAATACCAGATACAGAGTAGGCTGACGCAGTGTCAGCCTGAATTTGCGCCGGGCGCGGTTTAATTGCCGTACTTGAGTCTGCAGAACGGGTCGGCATGATAGAGGCTTGTTCTTGTCCACCTAAGCGTATGCTATGGGGTCTAACCTCTACTGTACTCATTACCATAAAAAGAACTTCCTAACCTTATAAACGGTCAAACAGCGACAAACCATCGATCTTCACATAGCTTGCTTGCGTTGCTTGCAAAGCGGCCATGTAATTACTCAATCGTACCGACGCTTCACCATAGTCCAGAGCAGAGAGGTCTCCAGATACTTTGTCAACGAACAGCTTGTTTTCACTGTGCGCGCCACCAACAAGATCTAAGTTGTTGTGTCGACCACCAATCTCAGTCATGGTCCCTAGTACGTTTGAAAAAGTATCGTCGATAGCGCTGATACTCGCCTCAACTTCAGCTCTGAAGTTGGCGGTAGGGCTCTCAAACTCTTTGATCAGCGCATCAATTTGGTTAAGCACGTTATGGCCTCCCCCAAGGTCCAATATTTCTTTTGCAGTCATATTGGAATCCATCGTGACACCTTTAGCAATTGTTACTACGCGCTTGTCACTATTACCTTCAATTACGTAGCTGCCGCTCGCTTTACTTACAGCCGCAGTATCCGTTTTAGTACCAGAGAAAAGGTAGTGCCCTTCTTCATCCTGCGCGTTAAAAGACGACTCAATAGAGTCACGGTAACTCTTAAGCTCTGTAATCATACCGCCACGACTTTCGTCAGTAAGAGAGCCGTTCGCCCCCCAAAGCGCGATGTCTCGCATGCTTTTTAAGCTTTCTTTGATCGAATCTAAATGGGTTTCTTGACTCGATAGCGTCGTTTTTACGTTTTCAATGTTGTTTTTGTACTGAGCAATCGCACTGGTTTCTCGGTCTAAGTTAAGCAACTTGATCGAAGCCATTGGATCATCAGACAGCTTGGTCAAGCGCTTGCCAGTAGACATCTGTTGCAGAGCTTCGCCTAATCCCGCGCTATTGCTCTGCAAGCTGTGCAACATCATTTGACTAAATTGATTGTCACTAATTCGCATCTAAACTTTCCTCTTAGAATAACTGCAGAATAGAATCGAGCAGTTGATTTGCTGTGCTGATCACTTTCATGTTGGCATTGTGCGCATTAGCAAACATCATTAGGTTAGCCGCTTCTTCATCGCTGTTTACGGAACTAACATTATCGCGAGCTGCGTGCGCTTGCTTGTTCATGGCTAACTTCGCTTGATAATCAGCGTTAGCTTGGCGTGCTTTAATTGCGGTTTGACCCACCATTGAACTAAAGGCATCGTTCAAGCTTACTGAGCCGTAACCTGATACCGCCACTGGCTTGTTGCTTAACTCGATCAATGATTGCAACGCATCTGCGTTACCAGGTGTTCCATCACTTGAGAACGCAAGCTCATCTGGAGTTAGCTTGGTAATATCCAAACTAGCTGCAGGGTTTGCTGGGTCATAGCTGAACAAAGGTTTACCTGGGTTGCCATTTAAGTCTTTGCCAGTCGCAAGCACGGCGTTGTATTCATCCGCGAGAGCTTTCGCCATGTCATTCAGAGCCAATTGGTTTGGTTTCAACACTTCGGTTTGATAGTCATTAATCGCACCTAATTTGCCACCAAGCGAGTCACCAATCGCAAAACTTTGATTCGAGAACGTGACGTGTAAGTCCGCCAAGTAAGGATCACTCGGGTCAGGAATGGCTTCCAGTTTGCCATGGTCCGTACCCATCACAAGCGGTTGACCAGAGGTTAGTGTGACCTGAACACTGCCGTCATGCTGCTGTGTTGTTTTGATTTCAATGGTTTGAGATAACTCACCGATTAACCTATCTCGTTCATCCATTAACTGTGATGGGTTACCACCTGTACCTTGCATCTCTACCAGTTGCTTGTTCACCTTCGCGATATTTTCCATAAGGCTATTCGCGTGGTTAAGCGCTGCATTACGTTGGTCGCTCATGTCTTTATGTTGATTGTATAAAGATTCGGTAAGCGTATTAAAACGGCGGGCCAAAGCTTCAGATTCGTTAATGATCTGCTGGCGGTAAGGTATGGATTCCGGCTTAACGGTCGCATCGTTAAGCGCAGCGTTTAGCGAGTCCAAGCCAGCCGATATACTGAAACCATCGGCACCAAGCGTATTCTCCAGCTGACTCATGTTACTGGTGTATCCAGATGCGTATGCCGCCATACTGTTAGTCGACCACGTTTGCTTAATCAGAAATTGATCAGTAACGCGGCGAATGCTAGTGACTTCTACCCCTAAACCTGGACTTAAGCGATTGGCTTTACCATCATCGACAGACGCCATCAACGCTTGTTGACGACTGTAACCCACGGTATTCACGTTTGCCACGTTTTGCGCGGTTACGTCTAGGGCCACACGGTTCGCGCCTAAACCTGAAAGGGCAATATTAACTAGATTCATTTACAGCTCCATTTTTCTGATCAACGGCTGAGAAAACGCGGTAGTCATACCGGCCTCACCGAATACCTGTTTAACAGAGGCGACGGCTTGAGAAGCGGTATTAAATAGGCTTGAATTCTTCTCCACCTCTTTAGAATCTACTTGTGAGATAGATTCAGAATTCGAACCTTTACCATCGTTAGCGGATGAGATGTTGCGCGCAGCATCGAAAGCAACCTCACGCATAGACGGGCTCAGCTGCTGGATGAGCATATTGGCAATGCCTGAGCTCTGTTTCTTTGCTAGTTCCATCGCCAGCTGACCGTCATACATATCACGGAACACCCCTTGTTGCTGACTGGCAAACGGGCTGTCTTTATCAGCAAGAGCGTCACTACTGCTACGCATTTGGCGTAACACCATTTGTAGGAACATTGCCTCAAATTGACCTGCGACGACTTCAAGTGCGCCTTCTTGATCACGACTATGCTTGATGTTAGCCAATGCACTGTTGTCGTGATAAAGCATCGAATTTAACTGAGTTTGTTCATTGGTACTGTCTAGCTTCATCCTTAACTCCTTATATCACGACCAATTCAGCGTTCAATGCACCCGCTTCACTCAAAGCTTGCAGGATAGACATCAAGTCTGTAGGCGTGGCACCTAAACTATTTACCGCATTAACTATGGTGTTAAGTTCCGTGCCTGGAGGCCAAATCACCATCTGAGCGAGATCTTCATTCACATCAAGATCCGTTTGGTTAACGACTTTCGTATCGCCATTTGCAAACGCATTAGGCTGACTAACTTGTTGTGATTCAGAAATTCGCACGGTTAAGTTACCGTGACTTACTGCTGCTTCACTCACTTTGACACTCTTACCGATCACCACGGTGCCAGTGCGAGAGTTAAAGACAATACGAGCAGGTTTACGGCCTTCAACAACGCTCATTTCTTCAAGCATCGACATCATGACGACACGCTGCTGTGTATCTTTTGGTGCACGCATATCAATGCGCGCTTTATTGATCGCAACTGCAACGTTAGGTCCAAAAGTGTTGTTAATTTCACGCGCAATATTTTTTGCTGTAGTGAAGCTAGGCTTGCGCAGGTTTAGGGTGATTTCATCACGTTGGTTGAAATCGGTTTTGATTTCTCTCTCTAAAGTCGCACCATTCGGAACGCGACCCGCCGTTGGTGTGTTCACTTCTACTTTGGAGCCACTTCGCCCCTCTGCAGATAAGCCCCCCACAACCACGTTGCCTTGCGCAATCGCGTACACTTCGCCATCAATACCACGTAAAGGCGTTAGCAATAACGTACCACCGCGAAGGCTCTTTGCATCACCGATTGAAGACACAACCACATCCAACGTTTGTCCTGGGCCTGCCATTGGATCAACGGACGCTGTCACACTCACAGAAGCCACATTTCGTAACTTAGGGTTCATACTGTCATCAATTTGAACCCCAAACTGACGTAGCATGTTGGTAATAGATTGAGAGGTAAATTTCACTTGGTTTCGGTCACCTTGGCCGGCTAAGCCAACCACCAAACCATAACCAACCAGTTGGTTTTCTCGAATGCCGCGAACATCGACCAAGTCCATGATCGGAATTTCCGCTTCAGCACGTGAAGTGCCTGGTAGTCCCAAGGTCAACACCAATAGGAGAGACATAAAGAAAGATTGCATTGTCTTCATTAGAAAGGTACCCATGGGCTGTTGAAGAACTGAGTTAGCCACCCGGCTGCGTTGCTGTCAGCTAGGGCTCCGCGACCTGCGTAGGTAATTCTTGCATCAGCAATTCGTTGAGAAGAAACTTGGTTACTGCGGTTAATATCATCCACACGGACGATACCGGTTAGGCGAATAAACTCATCGCCTTGATTAAGACGAAGCCATTTTTCACCGCTGATACGCAATACGCCATTAGGTAATACTTCGTGTACCGTTACCGTAATGGCACCTTGAAGCTTGTTGCCTTGTGAACTTGATGCACTGCCATCGAAGTTACGTTTGCCATCCACGCTAACCCCTAACTCATCGATAGTTTTCGTGCCTATGGTCGGCGCCACAAAGTTAATTGCTGAACTTTTACCGAACTTAGTACCCGCATTTTTACTCGATGAGGTTTCTTCTGATAGTTGAACCGTTAATACATCGCCAACTCGGTAAGCACGACGATCCTGAAACAGGGTCATCGTGTATTGGTGACGATAAAGGCTACCAGATTGGGTTTCCGGCAGCGTGTAATCGAGCGTTGGTGGTGCATATTCCTCAGCATTCGGCTCAGGCGGAATAAATTCCTGACGGCCAGCACATCCCACCAGCAACACGGCGGCTACTGCCCAACTCTTAGAAAGCCATTTCATTGCTTTTTCCTTCATCATCACCAATTTCATACTTACATTGATTGCGAAACAAACTTCAGCATGTCATCTGCAGCAGAGACCACTTTCGCATTCATCTCATACGCACGTTGAGTGGTGATCATGTCGACCATCTCTTCTACTACTTGTACGTTTGACCCTTCCAGTGCACCTTGCTTGATAATGCCGGCACCATCAGCTCCTGCAATCAGCTCATCAGCTGGACCGCTGGCTTCCGTTTCACGGAATAAGTTGCCACCCATGGCCTCTAAGCCTGCTGGATTGATGAATTTTGCAAGTGTAATTTGACCAAGCTGCTGAGGTGTTGGATCGTCTGCTGTTGTTGTAGTCACGGTGCCATCAACACCTACAGAGAAAGAGACCGCATTGTCTGGGATCTGGATTTGAGGCTCTAAAGGCAGGCCCTGACTGTTCACCATTAAGCCTTCTGAGTTTCTATGAAACTGACCATTACGTGTATACATGATCTGTCCGTCCGAGTTTTCTATTTGAAAGAAACCCTGACCCATTACAGCAAGATCCAACTCTTGCGTTGTGTTTTGGGTATTACCTTGAGTGAATACTTTTTGTGTGCCAACAACGCGAACACCGCTACCTAGCTGAATACCACTTGGTAGTTCGTTAACTTGGTCTACTTGAGCGCCTGGTTGACGCTGAATGCTGTAGAAAAGATCTTCAAATACAACTCGGTCACGCTTAAAGCCAACCGTGTTTACGTTTGCTAGGTTGTTAGAAATGGCAGTCATCTTCGTGTCTTGCGCTGCCATGCCTGTTTTACTTACCCATAATGCTGAATGCATTTTTTACTCCTTGCGGGGCGAGACTTAGCTCGCCGCCATTAATTTGTTACCAGCTTTTGCTAAAGTTTCCGCCGTTTTCATCATGCGAACTTGCATTTCAAAGTTGCGCGTCAGCGACATCACACTAACCAATTCATCAATAGCAGATACGTTACTGCCCTCAATGTGCTCAGGAGAGAGTTGCACGGTTTCATCTGCCGCGAATGGCACGCCATCTACGCTGTGCAGCAAGCTATCGCTCTCTTTTTGCAGTTGATTAATTTCCGGTTTAACCAACTTCAAAGTGCCTGCCACAATTTCTGCACCGCCACCTGGTGGGATCACTGAGACTTGACCACGCTCGCTGATTTCAATCTTTTGATAATCCGGCACAACCAAAGGACCATTGTCACCGAGGACAGGGAACCCATTGATTGTTAGAGCGCCAAAAGTATCGACCTGAATATTGCCTGCACGGGTGTAAGCTTCGTTACCCGCTGGGGTTTCTACAGAGAGATACCCCTCCCCCATAACCGCAACGTCCAACGGACGTCCTGTTTTCACAATATCGCCAGCGTCGAAACGTGTTGAGGCAGAGTTGGTCACAACCATAGTGCGACCATCAAAACCTGGGCCTTGCATCTCTACACTACGCACACGCTCCATATCCGCTCGAAAACCTGCAGTATCAGCATTTGATAAGTTGTTTGAACGAACGTGCTGCGCTTTAAGAACTCGGCTGGCACCCGACGTTGCCGTAAATAACAAACTATCCATGCAAAACTCCCATTACACCGCGTTAAACAAAGCTTGAGTAAGCTTGTCGCTGGTAGAAATTGTCTTTGCGTTTGCTTGGTAGTTGCGTTGTGCAGTCATTAGAGCAACAAGCTCGCTGGTTAAGTCAACGTTAGAACCTTCTAATGCACCCGGAGTTAGGTCACCCATCGTACCTGAACCCGGAACACCCATAATTGGAGCACCTGAGCTAAAGCTTTGAGTCCATGATGTTCCACTCACTTTCGCTAAGCCTTGTGTGTTTGCAAAATCAGCAAGAACAACCTGACCTTGTAGCTGTGATTGGCCGTTAGTGTAAGTCGCGTAAACCATGCCGTTACCTTCAACGCGTACACCTGCAAGTTCACCTGATGTGTAACCGTTAGGGCTATTAGTACTTACGCCAAAAGCTGCACCAAATTGCGTGCTGCCTTTCAGGTTAATGTCTACACTCATCGCGTTCGCGCCTGCTGCAGGGAATGAAACATTAAACGGCGCAGTTGGTGCTGAAAGCGAGCCGTCTTTACCAAACGTTACAGGCACAGTTGCTACTGGCGTCGTACCGCCATCTACTTGAACGTTTACTTCCCACGAGTTAGAAGCAGTCTTAGTAAAGTACTGAGTTACCGTGTGCGAGTTACCCAATGAGTCGTAGACTTTTGTTGTGTAAGACGAGTTAAATGAGCTTGGATCTTTTGGATTGAATGGCGTTACGGCTTTATCAATAACAGACGCGCTTGCGTCGAAGTTCGCAACAAAATCTAAGCTGTCTGTTGCTTTAGCATTCAGTGAGGAAGTCGATACCTGAATATTACCCACAGAACCTGTCATCAGGTTGTTGTTGCTATCGACACTGTAACCTTGAAGCTTTGCACCGCTGTTAGCCGTAACAAAGTTGTTCTTATCCGTTGAGAACACACCTGAACGTGTGTACAACATTTGGCCCATATTATCTTTAGTAACAAAAAAGCCACCGCCATTAATAGCTAGGTCCATCGCACGGCCAGTTCCTGTGATACTGCCGTCTTTGTCGAAGTTCTGTGAAATTGACGCGACTTCCACACCACCAGGTTGCATGCCGTTATATACAGCGGAGAATTCTGTACGGCCACCTTTAAAACCATACGTTGATGCGTTGGCAATGTTGTGACTGATTGTGTTTAGCTCTGTGTTGGTCGCGTCCAGACCACTTAGTGCGATGTTAAAACTCATAAATAGACCTCTGATTTCCGTATTTGGTTAAGCACCAAACTGAGTGATTTGATAGAAAGGAACGTTGCCAACGCCATGGACATTGACTAATGCTGCGCCACCGGTATTAGGAATGCGCACTTGCTCAACAGTGCCTGCCATCAGCACATTTGGACTTGCTTGCCCTTCTTGCACTTCTACGGCCACTGAGTATTTGCCTGGTTTAAGACCAAGTTCTTCAGGATTAATTGAAAAGTCGACGTCACCTTTGCCGTGAGCACCTAGTGGCACTTTAGTTGATTGACCAAATTCATCTTTAACAACTAACGTGACTTGGTTTGAGCTATGAGCGAGTTCGATTTTTCCGTTTTGTACGTCTTCACCAAGCTGAAATTCATCCGCGTTGACGTAAACCGTTTGCCCAACAAGGCCCGCTGTTGACAGCACTTGCATGTTGTCCAGTAACACCATGCTCTGTTGCATTGTCTTAGACATATTCTCGGTACTTTGTACCTGCGAGAACTGAGCCAATTGACCAACGTATTCCGTACCATCAAGGGGATTAAGTGGGTCTTGGTTTTGAATTTGAGCCACCATCAAAGAAATAAACTCATTCTCCAATGAAGAAGCACTGTTCATGTCTTTAGGGTTTGGTGAGATACCGTTGCTGTCTTTTGCTTTTGTATTTACTGGAGCGTCAGACGATAAAGGGGTGTATTGTGCAATACTCATTAGCTACCCTGCCCTAATCTAAGCAGACCTTGCTGCATACTTTTTACATTGGCTAATACTTCAACATTCGTTTCGAAGCTGCGTGTTGCGGACATCATGTCTGCCATTTCAGCAACTACATCAATATCTGGGTAAAACACATAGCCTTCATCATTAGCCAGTGGGTTGTTCGGCTCAAAACGCTTCTCTGCATCTCCAGCATTTTTAACAACGTCAACAATGCGAACTTCTGCATTGGGATAAGCTCCATTTTCTGTTGTCATTTGCGTTTTTTGGTACACAGTCGCAAATACTGGCTTAAGCGCTTTATAAGCATCTTCTGGATTTGCAGATACTGCATCTGCGTTTGCTAAGTTACTGGCTACCGTATTAAGACGCACAGTTTGTGCTGTCATCGCGGAACCAGTGATCGAGTAAATATCAGTGAATGACATAATTAACGTCCCTCAATCGCTTTCGCTAAGCCATTAAATTTCATGTTGAGAAACGTCAGGCTAGTTTGAAAGTCCATGTTGTTTTGCGTGAATTTTGCTTGTTCAACACCAAGCTCTACGGTGTTGCCATTTTTGCTATTCTGGTAAGGCACCGAGTATTGGGCCTGAACCTGGAACTTTGGCACCGGTTTGTTCACACCACCTGCCGTTACTTGGTTCATTACGGTGGTGAAACTTAGGTCTTTCGCCAAATACCCAGGGGTGTCAACATTTGCTAGGTTACTGGCGAGGACTTTGGTACGCTGAACGCGAAAATTAAGTGCCTCTGGATGTACTCCTAAAGCATTTTCAAATGTGATCGCCATGCATCTTCCTTACAGTTGGCTCGAATACGCCAACATACAAACAAGATACGTGCCATAAAAAATAGCTATATATATCAATGATTTACAAACAAGGATGGAAGCCAAACTTCCGGTTCTCGGAAAGCATTAAAAACAAGAGGAAAGTGTCCACTTCCTCAACAATAATGCTGACGTTACTCGCTTTGACATCAGAACAAGCATTCGCCAACACCAATGACAAAACCCTCAGCGTTGAAGAGATAAGGTCCGTTGTAGCAACTGATTTCGAACAAGAGGTGGATCGCGTAGCGCTCTCCAATCAGTGGGGGGAGTACAAACTAGACTTCGACATGTGGGTGCCCGGTTCAGCCAATCACTTGCCAGAATGTGAATCTCCTTTAGTTATCACAGGTCGTGACAACAACACGTTGCCAGTCGGTAACCTCAAGCGCTCAGTCAGCTGCGACAATATCGCATCACCATGGCGAATTAACGTTACGATAAAGTCTTCGCTGACTCTGCCTGTTTTGGTCGCGACAACCACGGTTGGCCGAAATGAAGTCGTAACGGCTAAACACATAAAGCTTGAAACCCGAACCATCTCTCGCCAAGACGATTTTTATACTCGCCCCGAGCAAGCAGTAGGCTTAGAAACCTCTCGTCGTTTGCGGGCTGGACAAGTGGTTAATCCATCCAATTTGTCGGCCCCACCTCTAATCGAGAAAGGCAATGAAGTCATAGTCATTGCGAGCAAAAATGGATTTAGTGCCAGCACAAAAGGAGTCGCCTTAGAAGATGGAGCGAAAGGGCAACAAATTGACGTGGAAAACCCAAGTTCGGGCAAGGTCATAAGAGCAGTCGTAACTGGATTAAACCAGGTTCATACTCAATTTTGATTTTTTGACTCGGGGTAACATTTTTTAATTTTGGCTCTCGTCAGTAACACTGAACTTCGAGTACAAAAAAAATATTTAATGTTTATCACATTCTAACCGCCTACTTAATTTAGAACATGATGATGAGGACCACAGCATGAAAATCGACAAAGTCGCGGGCGGTCATGTCCCACAAACAAAATTACAGCAAGCAAGCAAACAGCCTGTCGACGTCGTCGAACAGAGCAAAGTACACGAGCCTGCATTTCAAGCGAATACCGTAGCGATAGATCGCGCTCAAGCTGAAATGGCATCACTACCTGATGTTGATATGGAAAAAGTAGAACAAGTACGCAACGCATTAGCGCGTGGTGAACTTAGCCTAGATACAAAAGTGTTATCCAAGGCAATCATGCAGTTCCATACAGGTCACGAGTAATAAAACGCTAGGAAGACATCATGGCAAGCGCAGTATCGCAGCGAATTCAACAATTTGTTCGCTCTATATCTGAGGATATTAAGCTTTATCAACAACTGCTTCCTTTGCTTCAGCAGCAAAAGGTATTGTACTTAAAGTTTGATGGAGAGGCACTGAACGACAATGTTCAGAAACAAATGCCGATACTCAATAAACTCAGCCGCTCCGCCAATGACAGAAGCCAGTGTATGCGAGCGCTGGGGTTAGCGTGTAATGACGCCAGCGTAAAACGAATTTTCAATGCTTTGCCTGCCCAAATAGGTATGCAAGCTAGAAAACAATGGGCGCTATTGGAAACGTTGGTAAGTCAGTGCCAACAATACAATCAGAGCAATGGCCACAGCTCTGCGGCGTTCCATGAGTTGGTCAGTCAACTCAAACAACCTGTGCAACACACTTATGAAGATAAATCGTTCTAAACGATGTTCGTCTTGCCTACAGATTCAGTCGCCATCTCGGCTGAGTACTGTAGGCCTTTTTATTTTTATTGCCTTTCTGTCCTACCTTCCAATCACATGCCAGGCAAAACCAAATGCTGCCGATATTCAAACGCAGTATCAAGTATTAGCCCCATACAAGCCACAAATTGCCAAGCGTCTCGATTCATCCAAACCGGTAATTAACCACATTTTCAAACAGCTTCAAAACCACTCATTACCAAATAGCCTAGCCTTAGTGCCAATGTTAGAATCTTCTTACAACCCCAAAGCCGTTTCTCACGCTAACGCCGCCGGACTTTGGCAATTGATACCAACCACAGCGAAACGATTCGGATTAACGATAAATACAAAACAAGACGATCGCTTTGACACAGAAGCCAGCACAACGGCCGCGCTCAAGTACCTGGCGTTTTTATACAACAAATTCGATCAAAATATGGCTCTCACTTTAGCTGCATACAATGCCGGAGAAGGACGTGTTGCACGTGCTATTCAGCGAGCAGGAAGTCGAGATTTCCAACAACTCACGCTGCCTAACGAGACTCGTCAATACGTCAGCCGCTTCTATGCATTGGAAAAGTTGATAGATATCGGTCAGTTACAATCCTCATCATTTCAACCTTTACTCTTGTTTGCTCCAGACACTCCTATGATTTCACAACCGCTGGTCGACTTTAGCCGACTGCCTCCGCTAGTTAATTTGTGATAAAAGCTACGACAGAGCTCAATGTCAGAGAAACGTAAAATTACAAGATCCTGTTCGGCGAATTTGAAAACTCGTGATCTCTATGCAAACGTGTGCAAAAAAGTTGAGGTAAGGTATCTCAAAGATAAGAAAGAGTAGTGGTTTACTAAAAAGCGCCCCAATTGCGCTTGGCAATTGGGTAGATATGCGTCACGTTGCGTTTGCAAAAAACATGAAAACCAATGGTCAGACCTAATAATTATTTACACACTAAATGTAAAACAGCTATTGTTTTCATAGTTCGAAACAAATCTAACATATCAAGATGACGCTTCGCTTGCGCGTCTGGAATAAGTCCGGGTTCCGGGGGGGAGTCCGGACTTTTTTATTGCGCTAAAATCTTTACCAACAATAGCGCCAACAGAAGCTAAGTCGTAATGATGCAAGCTAGCTGTTTATAGTAATTCTTTAGAAATCAACTGAAGCAAAAACGTTTCGCGCTCAATGCTCATGCCTTTTTTCGGGCTTTCTGCCATCGTTTTTTCATTGTGTGCAATTGCTTCGTGAATGTTCATCCATACCGGGCGCATTCCATTTTTAACTTCGTAATCTTCATACGCCGTTTCGCCTAGCTCACGTTCGATTTTACATGTATAACAATACGACACCATGTGCATCACGTCAGCGTCATCCTTGTACCACGGACGAAACTCCTCAAAGATTCCGAAAGGCTTAATACCATGTATATTTTGGGCGCCCGTTTCTTCCTCTAATTCACGGACTAATCCAGCAATGACATCTTCACCATCATCAATACCACCGCCTGGTAGCGTGTAGTCATGGTAACGTTCTGTATAGAGCAACAGCACATCTTCACCATCAAGTACAATGGCTCGCGCTGCATTGCGCTGAAAAACAATTTTGTCATCCAAATGCTCTATGTCTGGATGAACGGTCGATTTTAAATGTCTCATCGAAAATACCACGGTCAATGTTTTGTGCGCATATTACCGAATTTCACACTTTAAATCATTGTTGTAGGCCAGGTACGTTCGAGCGCTTGTCAGGAAGTGATTGATATGACCTTCACAACAATACGCCAAGAACAGAAGTGTGACGTGCTAATCAGCAATAAATGAGAATATCTAAATTCTTATACGTCCCTCTTACTTTTAACATCGATAAGACAATAATCTCTTAAAGTTGCCTATAATCAATACAATACTCGCCCACCCCATGCGGAGATAAAGAATGAAAAAGACAAATTTAATGATGGCTATGGCTGCAACATTGGTACTGGCTGGTTGTTCAACTTACGAGGGAGCGACCCGATCAACTGAGTATACCTCCGTTGCAAATCCCGCAGCCGTATACTGTGTTCAGCAAGGTGGTGAGCTGGATACCGTGTCGGAAAACGGCGAACGTGTCACTTACTGTGTGCTGTCGGACAATGAACGCGTCGAGCAATGGGAATACTATCGCGAGAATCACAAAGAAAATGAGGGTGACAACTACTAATTATTTTTATCGATACGTCACCTTCCCTCTATCACTTAGGAGCCTTTGGGCTCCTTTTTTATTTGATTTATCAAAGTGTTCTTACGTTGTTTTTACATATCTCTGACTTTACCGCACATCGACCCTATATCGAACAGTGTTCTATTCTTGACATTCCCCTGACATAACTTTCCACTTGGACAATAAAATTCCAAACACAGATCACACTAATTCACATTTCTTCCACATTTTCTGGGACAGGTGAGCAAGATGAAAACACAAATAGTAAAAGAAGCCGAGTCAGCCCCAAGCAACGTTGTTACTGAAAAATCAAAGCGCATTATTTATAAATCGAGTTTAAACGCCTTGATGATTGTCGCTATAAGTATTCTCGTTAACCTTAGTCTTCGTCTTGATTATGTCGTGTTGGGATCAAGCCTTGGCGAGCTTTCCGTTACAGAAACGCTCCAGCTTGTGATGCTTGCTATTGCATCATGGTCGTTTTTCAGCTTATCGAAACAACAGCCTCAGCTAAAGCATGCGGCTATTTTGATTGCAGGATTTTTTGCAGTACTGATTATTCGCGAAACGGACTATTGGACAGACATGATTCATCATGGCTCTTGGGTTTTCCCAGCACTTGCTGTCACCGCACTGGCTTGCGCCAAAGCTTACCAAGGTGGTAAAGGTACCATGAACGAAATGGCGACCATTTTAACGGTGCCACATATGAAGCTATTAGTTGGTGCTGTAATGCTATTATTAGTCTTCTCTCGTTTGTATGGTATGGGTAGTTTTTGGCAACAAGTGATGGACGAAAATTACATCCGTGATGTTAAAAATATCTCAGAAGAAGGTATAGAACTGCTTTGCTACTGTTTGATCGCATTAAGCGCCGTCCGCACAAAACGCGAGCTTAATGAATAGACTCTGGGTCAAAGCGACGGTTCAATGCCGTCAGTATCGGATGGAAGATACTTAATGCCTTTTCCGCAGCACCTACAGATTCATCCAAGGCCGTCATTTCGACGGCCTTTTTCATTTCTTCAATATGTTGCAAAGCCTCTTTATCGAGCGGTAAAGAGAGCAATTTGTGAATAGTATCTCTTGCGATCATAAGTGGCTTTTTTCGGACAATTGATAAATCTCGGAAAAATACGCCATGCTTGACCCCTTCTAAATAAACTCGGTAGGTTGTGAGTTCATCGAGTAGCAAGAATGTGTCCGCCATAAGCCCTTTATGTGGGTATGGCACGCTAATATGTTTGCTGATATCCAGTGGAATATTGAGGGTCACCCCCATGGATTCGCAATCGGATTTAAGTACTCGTAATAAGCCTTGCTCATCCATCAAATTCTGGATATCAATGATTCGTTCGAGGTGGTAGTCATTAGACAGCAAGATAACCTCAACCGGATGCCCCAACCATAACTCGAACAACCCACTTTTGCACAAAACTTGGGAAACATAACGCATGTTTTGAAACGTGTTCAACGACTCCGTTTCTAAGAGTATATGACGTTCAGGGAACGGATTCACAGAGTCTGCGTTTAGGGTTCTAAAATACGCGTACATCGCCTCTGCTTCAGAAACACTTTGTCCTTGCGTTACTCCGCCACAAAAAACAATCACCGTTCGCTCTATCGGTAGTGATGCAGTCCTACAAGACAAAGCTTCGACTCTGGTTATGCCCTCAGAGGTCAACCTGTTATTGACGAGGCGTTTACCTAAAACGATGACGATGTTGTCTAACTTCATTTTAAAATCTCGCGCTTAGTTGGCAGTGTTACAAAAATCTTCTTTCACTCCCGACCCACAAGCTTTAACATCTAGTTAACAACACTGTTCTAGAGACCTTTATAAAGGTTCACTGCTAAAGGAAGTCAATTATGCTGTCGATTTTCGATATATTTAAAATTGGTGTCGGGCCATCCAGCTCCCACACTAATGGTCCTATGCTTGCCGGATTCCATTTCACTCAGCTAGTTAGCGACTCTATGGCGAAAGTGCATCGGGTGCAAGTGGACCTTTATGGCTCATTGTCACTGACAGGTCGAGGGCACCATACAGACCGAGCCACGGTCCTTGGTTTGATGGGAAATAAACCTGATACCATCAAAATGAGCAGTGCCAAAAGTGCGCTACAAAATACCATAGACAATAATACGCTCATGCTCGCCGGTACACACCAGATTGAGTTTAGCTACGACCATGACATCGTCTTTCATAGCGACAACCTTCCCCTGCATGAAAATGGTATGACGATTACGGCATTAGACGCAGCTGGAGATCAAGTAGCGTTTGAAATTTATTACTCCATTGGGGGCGGATTCATCGCCACCGCCGACGAACTAGAGAACGGCACGCAGCAAAATGAGGTCGCAGTACCATTTCCGTTTACATCCGCAGATGAGATGCTGGAAAAAGCCGAGACGAACGGTTTCAGCTTGGGAGGCATGATCCTCCAAAACGAACTCGCATTTCGCTCAGACGAAGAAATTAACCAAAGAGCAGAGCAAATTTGGAAAGTGATGTCGCTCTGCATGCAACGTGGCTTCGATACGGAAGGGATTTTGGAAGGTGGTCTAAATGTCACTCGTCGAGCACCAAACCTTTTGAAAAAGCTCGAAGCCAACGCTGCAGTTGAAAACGATCCGATGGAGATCATGGATTGGATCAATCTCTTTGCCTTTGCGGTTAGTGAAGAAAATGCAGCAGGAGGGCAAGTCGTCACTTCTCCAACGAATGGTGCAGCAGGGGTGATTCCGGCGGTATTGATGTACTACCATCGCTTCATCAAAGAGCTCGATGTTAAACAGCTAAAAGACTTTCTCGCAGTCGCCGGCGCTATCGGCATCTTATATAAAACTAACGCGTCAATTTCTGGTGCAGAAGTGGGGTGTCAGGGAGAAGTTGGGGTTTCTTCATCCATGGCTGCCGCTGGCTTAACAGCGCTAAGAGGGGGCAGTAACGAGCAGATTTGTATTGCTGCGGAAATTGCGATGGAGCATTCATTGGGTATGACTTGTGACCCGATTGGCGGCTTGGTTCAAGTACCTTGTATTGAAAGAAATGCCATGGGAGCAATGAAAGCGATTAATGCATCGCGTATGGCATTAAAGCGCACAAGTAAATGCTTAATTTCGTTAGATAAAGTTATCGAAACCATGTATCAGACTGGTAAAGATATGAATAAAAAATACCGTGAAACCTCTTTGGGGGGCTTAGCTGTCATTCATATGGCACCGCCATGCGAATAATGGCAAGTGGTCATTGCGCTTAGCTTCTCACCATACGCTTATCTGGTAATTATGATCTGATGATATTACATATAGAAATGCCGCGTTCTTCGCGGCATTTTCTTAACAAGAAACTATTCGATTAATCACGTCGACCACGAAGTTCAATTTTTTGAGTTGCAGCATCCGAATGGATTGTTACACCGCCATAGGCCATTTCATTGCGACCCTTCAGCGTCAATTGAGAATCTGCACGCTCTACGTCAACCTGATTTTTCGTTGCCATCGTCATATCAATCGTGCCCGTGTATGACCCATCGCCAGCAAATGCTACGTTTGTTGAGCAAATCATCAAAACAAGTGCGATTAGTTTTTTCATACATCACCTCTATTATCGTTCTAACTTTCTTTCGGTGGAAAAACTGTAACAACAGAAACGCGCTCATACGAGGAAAGCCATTATTTACCAAATGGAAATCCATGCTAATAAACTGGTGTAACCAAGAATAACTTATCGTTACCTTCAATAAATCAGGGATAAGGCAGCAACTTAAATTGACCGAGCGTTGTCTTTTCTTAAGAAATTCAGCGATATGATTTGTCGACAAAAGCCAAGCGAGACAATGTATGAGCGTTAATCTGGATATTCAAAATATTTTGGTATTAAAACGGATGTATGAGTTACGTAACGTCCGGTTAGTCGCAGAATCACTCGGTAAAACGTCAGGAGCAATCAGCAAAAATCTGACTAAGATGAAAACTCAGCTCAATGATCCGCTATTCGTTCAGACCAAAAATGGCTTTGAACCAACAGCTTTTGTGGAAGCGAACATTGCGCATTTTGAGCAAATAATCAACAGTATTGATTCCATCAAACCACAGCATTTTTCACCAGCTCATTTTGACGGTTCAATCACTATTTATGCCAACACATTGTTTTGGGAGTACTTCGGTGACAAGTTTTACTTGGAGTTACTAAAGCACGCCCCAAACGCAAAATTCTCATGTTTGCGCTGGGGTAGCGAAGCAAAAAAACGATTAATTAACGGTGAAAACGCCATTGCGATTCATTACTTTGATGAAGATCTGCCACAGTCAATTGTTCAGACCGAACTAGGGCGAGGAAAAGCGGTATTTTTTGTTCGAGAAGATCATCCCGCTCAAAACTCCCAAGAGCTAGAAGAGTGCCCTTTCATACTTTTTAAAACGCCGGGATGGAACGACTACCGATACCCTGTGTTGGAAAGGCTCAAACATATGGGTTTTAGAGCCACACCTAAAGTGGAAATTGAGCATCCAGCGATGATTCAAAAAGTGCTTCTGCAAACGAATCATTTTGGCATAACGATGAGTGGACATGTTCCTAAGGGTTGCCGAAGTATCGCGCTTCCTGCTGGGCTAGAGCTTGATGTTCGCTACGTGATGAGCTGCCGTCGCTCTCAACAGCAAGATCCGGTAAATCAGTGGTTATTAGATGTCATTAAGCATGTCGCTCAGTCCTAGACTGATGACTTGCTACTGCTAATAATAGCCAAACCACACATGCGCTCTACTCACTAGCTGAACGAACATTAAAGACTCTGTATTAACCATTGAGCAAAGGTGTTTACGTGTGATTTTTCGGATGCTCGAACCACCATATAATGTGCACCAGAACTTGGCATATGCCAAGTTCCAACCTGGACTAATACGCCCTGTTGCAGCTCATCCTCAACAAGAAAGTCTCTTACCAGCAACACGCCAAGTTGATTAATCGCAGCATGAATAGCAAGCAATGAGTGTTCAAACTCGGCGACGACTTTGCTCACCTTCCCTTGATAACCTTGGTGCGTAAGCCACTCTTGCCAAGATTCATGATAACCGCTAGTACAGATTTTAGGCGCTTTAGCTAACTGCAAGAGGTCATTTATCGGGTTTAAATGCATAAAGCCCGGGCTTGCGACAACGATCCAGTTTTCTTGGGTTAATCGTATGGCTTCTTGCTCTTGCCAATCTCCATCTCCGTTAATAATTTCGATATCCGCAATCGCACTGGCGTTTGGAACTGTATTAGCAGTGGTCGAGATTTTAAAGGAAATGTCTGGGAATTGTCGCTGAAAATCAGCCAATCTTGGCATTAACCATTGAGAGCAAAAGCTGTGAGCGACATGTAAGTTAACTTGCGTATTCTTGGGACGAGTAAATAAATGCTGCGTCGTGGTCGATAATGTTTGAAGCACATGATTAACCACTGGCCAGTATTCTTGCGCGGAGCAGGTCAGCGTAAGGTGAGTGCCCTTACGCTCGAATAATGTTGCATTTAACTGCAGTTCTAGCGATTTCACCTGTTGGCTTACGGCCGCACGAGTCACATTTAGCTCCTCTGCGGCTTTTGTAAAACTCTGTAGTCGCGCCGTGGCTTCAAAAGCTCGGAGCAAATTGAGCGGTGGTAAACTTTGCATATCATTCTCCCAAACACTTGGCTGTCATGCTATGAACTGGTGATGACAAATTGATGAAGGTGCTGAGTTTACGTATGTTGAGCACATGTCAAAGCGTCCCGATATAACTATGTTTCTACACAACTACTTAGTTAGTTAAGCGGGATCAAAAAAGCCAGCGTGATACACGCTGGCTTTTGGAACTTTATCTTAAGCAGGAATTATTCTGCTTTTTCAGTTGTTTGGTATTCAAACGCAGGAACAACCACTTCAACACGACGGTTCATTTGACGACCTTGACGTGTCTCGTTGCTTGCCACTGGGTTAGCTTCACCCATGCCTTTCACTGTCATACGCTCAGCCGCAATACCTTTTGCTTGGAACTCGTCAGCAACGGCTTTCGCACGTTTTTCTGTGAGTTGCTTGTTGTAAGCAGCAGAACCTGTCGTATCGCTGTAACCCGTGATCTCAACTTGAGCTTGTGGGTAAGTATTCATCAAATCAACGGTACCAGAAAGGTTCGACGTGTCTTTCACTTCTGCACTTTCTAAGTCGAACTGTACTGTCGCTGTTGTTTGAGCAGGGTAAACGTGATCTACAATGCGTGTTGCAGGACGTGCTTCTACCACCTCTTCAACGGCTTTTTCTTGAACGACTGGCTCAGAACCAAACTTGTAGTTGAAACCGATACCGAAGAAATCTGAATCCATGTCTTCAATTACATCATCAGACATATCTTGGTAGCGTTGGTATTCAGCACGTAGGCTCCAGTTGTAGTTGATTTGGTATTCAGCACCCAGAGAGCCAGTTGGTACGAAATCTTTCTCGTCACCAGCCATCATGTATGCAGCACCAACTTTCGCGAATAGATTCCAAGAATCCGTTAGTGGTAGGTTAAATTTAGGAGCAAGCGTCAATGCCCAAAGATCACCATCAACGGTGTTTAGGCCAGGCTTTTTGAAGTTTGCAGTGAAGTCACCAAGGTAATCAACACCATACTCTGCCGCAACGTACTTGTTGAAGCTGTAGCCTAAGTGCATAGATGCTGCAAAACTGTCGTCGTCACAAGGTTCGTTTAGGTAACACGCATCGTTTAGAGAGTTGTAACCTACTTTACCGCCCATGTAAGTGTCAGCAAGTGCAACGTTTGAGATCACACCACCAGCAAGTATAGTAGCCACTGCTATAGCGATTTTTTTCATTATTCTTTTCCTTTTTCTTGTACACAAAGCAACACATCGCGGCAGCATACTGCCGTAAAATATGAAGCCGTAACTTTCTCTTTTCTTCGAATAGAAATAGCTAAATAGCGTAGGAAAGAATCAAAAATGATATTCAAACGCCAATGACGTAAAACGGAAAAAGGTAACCTCAAGACCATCTATTCATGAGCTTCATCCGCATACCCAACCGAAAAATAAAGTTCGTTGCGTTGGTTTAGCCATAGTCAATTCGTTGCGGAGAATATCACAAAGAAGCCAACTTTCTGTGACGCAAATCACCATAAAAAGCCACTTTCTCAAATTTAAGAATCATCATTTAAGCTTGTGAATGGCAACAAATTTTTACAGGGGAGCGTGGATGTGGAGAGCACAAAAAAACAGCTCATTTAAATGAGCTGTTTTCGAAATAATGAAAAAGCGTTAACTCGTCGCGCTAAATTTTATCTGCTACGGTTAACGTTGCAGCTAATACATCTTGCCCAAACAAGACACTACGCTCAGGAGACCAACCGTAAAGTGGATCAGGGTGATTGTTGTTATCTTTAAATGGCATTTCGATTGTGTAAGACAAGCATTTGAACTGCTCTGCAACCCAATTTGAACCCACAGTCAAATTCGCTTTACCAGGCTCATCTTTATCGTAACCAATCTCATCTTGGAACTCTGGCGTAATAGTCAGTAACGCTTGCTTAAATGATGTCTCTAAAGCGGCAAGATTTTCATCGTAAGAAGGAATACCTTCTGAGCCAGCGACGAAGTTATAAGGAATCGCTTCATCGCCATGGATATCTAAAAACATGTCAACACCCGTTTCCAGCATGCGCTGACGCACAAGGTAGACTTCTGGGCTCTTTTCCATTGATGGCGTTTGCCATTCACGATTTAGGTTTACACCTACTGCGTTGGTACGCAAGTGACCGCGAATACCACCGTCTGGGTTCATGTTTGGTACGACGTAAAGCACTGCTTTTTCAAGCAATGCACGCGCAACCGTGTCGTTTTCATCTAACAGACGTTGGATCATACCTTCCATGAACCATTCCGCCATTGTCTCACCTGGGTGCTGACGTGCAATCATCCAGATTTTCTTTTTACCTTCTTCTGGCTCACCGAAAGTAAGCAAGCTCATGTCGTTGCCGTCTAATGTGTGGCCTAGTGTTTCAAGTTGGCAGTGGTGCGCGCTTTGTGCCATGTGTAACAAGTCTAAATGACGATCGTACGTGTATGGCGCAAAGTACGCGAAGTAAATTGAGCTGCGCTCAGGGATTACAGTGAAAGTCAGCGTGTCGCCATCGAACTCTGCCGGTACTCGGAACCATTCTTCACGATCGTAAGACGCAACCACATCGTAACCTTGCCATCCTTCTGGATAAGCCGATTTAGCCAAATCAAGCAATTTGATGGTGTGTGATTGCTCGGCTTCTGTCTCAAGACGGAAGTGGAACCACTGGTAGAATTCCGACATATTGTCGTTAGGAATTTTGAGTTGGATGTCGTTTTTGTCGTCCGCTTTCACTACGTGAATGCTGCCGCTATCGAAGTTGCTGAATACTTTCATTTTATGACTCACCTTTTAAATCTGAGCTTGAAAGACAGAGGCTAACACAAGGCTTCATCGCGCCCCAATGACTTTCACTGCAAACTGTCTCGTTTGTGGCTAAAGTCTTCAGTTTAGTCAAGCTTATCCGCTTTGCCTGCTGGTCCCGCGAGTTTTGCTAGCCACTTATCCCAGATGAATGGCGTCTGCTCGTTATCTTCTGCTTCCTCTTTGCGACGTACCGCGTTGCGTACCATCATTGCTCCCGTCCAACGGAATGGCTCTGGCGGGAAATACCCCAACGGTCCTTTGGCTAAACCACTGTTCGTCCACTCGTTATCGATTCCCAATATCAATGAAGATAAGATCTTTCCGCCCATTCGAGTCTGCGCTACACCATTGCCTGAATAACCAAATCCGTAAAAGATATTGCTCTGTTTATCTAGCTCGCCGAAAAAAGGGAAACCAGTAGCAGAACGATCAGAGCCCCCCGTCCATGAATAAGCAAACTCCTCTCCTCTCAAATGAGGAAACAACTTATCGAACGACTTGCGCAGTAGACCTTGGTAGCGTGTTGGCTTGTTAAACATTGCGTCAACTTGGTTATTGAAAGAAAACTGATTGCCGCCTTTCCCCAACATCAAACGGCCATCTGGCGTATCTCGGTAATAGTGGACGAAGATACGTGAATCCAACACGCTAAAACCTGCCTGCCAACCAGATAGAGGTAGTGAATCACCAAGCGGCTTGGTGATCACCATGTCGGAAGAAACCACCACGATACTGTTTTTGAACTGTTTAAACTGCTCCACCATCCATGCATTTAATGCCAATACCACCTGCTGCGCTTGAATGTTTCCTTTAGGTGTACAGACAATGGCAGGTTTTCCATAATCTAGACGCGTCATCGGCGTGTTCTCATAGATTTCAACACCCAACTCCATTGCGACGCGTCTTAATCCTCTCGCCAATAAAGCAGGTTGAACGCTGGCTGCAACTGGAGAGTGAAAGCCTTCTATATTGCGCGGCGATCCCGCATTGGCACGCAGTTCCTCCACCGAGCAACGACGCCAACTGTTCACTTCTAATCGCTTTAACTCGTCCACAACTGGCTGCATTCCCCCAGTTTGAGCCGGATTGGTTGCAGTGTAATAAACCCCATTTAACGATAATTGCGCATCGATGTTGTGCTGCTGACAAAAGTCGTCAATCTCTAGCACTGCTTGTTCCGACTCTTTTACTAACCAAGCAGCATGTTCTTCACCGAATAACCGTTTCAATGTCGGGAACTTGGTAGACCAAGTCAGCATACAACCGCCGTTTGCGCCCGATGCACCACTGCCACATAAGCCCTTTTCGATAACAACCACCTGTTTTGCCGGAGATTGCTGCTTAATCATAATCGCGGTCCAAAGTCCGGTGTATCCGCCACCAACAATCGCAACGTCAGTATTAATGTTCTGCTGTAACGGTTGTGGCGTTTCTGGTTGCTCAGCTTCAATTGCCTGCTTGAACCAATATGAATGATGTGTCATCGGGTATCCTCGTTAGTGCGTTACATCCATTTCCGCAAACACTTTACAAACGATGATGACAATCAACGAGCAAGAAAATCTAACGCTGAGCGATAGAAAATGTTGCACTGAGAGTGTGAAAATTTTCGCTTTCGACAAAAACAAAATGGGGAGCTCGTGGCTCCCCAAAACAAACAGCAAAAAATATTAGTGGTAAACAATTCAAGTCCGTCTTACTGGTTAGTATTTACCGGTATCACGCATGCGGTACTCGTATTGAACATTGAGAATAGGCTGGTAAACAACTTGCCCGTCACTTTGCAAGAACTCATTTACCATGACTTTTGAGTCAGTGATAGAAAACGATTGGCGATCAACATACGTTGTAAGGCTCGTAAACTCATCACGGAGTTGTCCAGATGATTTATTTTGGTAGCTTTGGATCATGTCTCGGCCCGTTTCATAAGCCGCTTGTTTGCTATCCATTACGTCGCCATGGATAGTTTCGGTATCGTTTGTCCACTGATAACCACCAGCAAGAGCCATAGAAGGTGCAGCAATCAGAGCAATCGTACTTGCTAAAGTTGTTAAGCGTTTCATAAACCTCTCCTTACTTACCTTTACATCGGGCCAAAATTGGCTCGATACTTATAAGGTACGTATAAAGACCTAAAACACGTCAAAACAATTTCAAATAATGTTCAATTTTCGTTCAACTTATTTCACAATAACTTAGCAACTCAACGTCATATTCAGCCGACATTCGCATTTTCTTCCTTTTGAACAATGGGTTTCAACCTGACACTTCCTTACCAAACCATACAATACCTAAGGTCAATTTTCTCTTAGAATTCCAGCAAAAGAACAGTGTTCAAAACCTCACACAAATGTCGGACACAGCAAAAACCACCTCTTTTCAGTCGTGCTTTGCATTCCTCCTTTTTCGGGTTCTTCGCTGCTCGTCCGTCGGTTCTTAATTGTCGCTATTGAGCACAAGTTAATCTGGAGTGAAAATGACCGCGAACAAATCCATTTTTTACCATAGCAAAACCATTTACTCAGATGATTATGCTGATGTCTACAAGCCAATTTGGACCTACAGAGCTAAGTTCATCTTTCGTGCGCTTTATTACAAACGTGCGTTTAAGCACCTTTCAGACAATATTGAATCGTCATTGTTAGAGTTGCTTTGTACACGTACGCATCGATTTTTAGAGAAGCCGTTTCGTCCGTATATCATCAAAAACAACTCAGCGTTCGATCGTTCTAACTTGGTGGTTGATCACTATAAAACGATTTCAGAACTGTTTTCTAAACAAACAATCGAAGAAATCTACACAGACTCGAAAGGCCTAACATTAGCCTCTTTTGAAATTGACGAAATCCTGTACTCGGTGAGATTAGTATACGAAGCACGTTATCAAAAAGAAGGCGATATGAGCCTAGTGCTGCACAGCGCTGAAGATGGCAACTTCTACACGCTCTCTTTTACGCTCGGTCACATCGAATCTGGACGCAGCATTATGATTGGCGGCTTACAAGGACCGCGAAGCAGTGAAGAAAACAACGCGAAAATTAAAAAGCTAACTCGTAAGCTTTACGGACAGAGACCAAAAAGCTTGATGGTGAGCTTGCTCACTTTGCTCGCACAAATTTGGGAAGTGAACACGATTCTAGCAGTGAAAACGCAGTCCCATACTTACGCAGCTAAGCGCTACAGCAAAGGGCGAATCAAAACAGATTACGATGCACTCTGGCAAGAATTGGGCGGCACCGAATACAATCGTCATTTTTACTCAATTGATGTAAATGCACCCCGTCGAGATATCGAAGGCATGTCGCGCTCTAAGCGTTCGATGTATCGTCGCCGTTATGAATGGCTAGACAACACCAAGATCACTTTCGAACAAATATTAAAAGGCGAGCAAGCTAAAAGCTAAGGAGAAGCGTTCATGCGTTATTCATTCATTACTGCTTTAGTGTTGTCGGCTTTTTCTTTGTCAGCCAATGCAGAAACCAGTGAGCACATCATAGGTACAAACATTGGCTATGGCGATGTGAACTACGATGCTCCGACAAGCAAAGAGTCAGGCGACATGTTCTTAGGTGAAATATATTACCGCTACATGCCAACACATAACTTTGGTATCGAAGCAGGTTATAAAGGCGCGTTTGACGGTATCGGCTCGATACTCGTGAGTCCGATTTCAGAAGTCACCGATACGAGCTTCTCCGGACCTCGCTTGAGTGGCTATGCTAGCTATCCTCTGGGTTCAGGTTTCGAACTGTACGGCAAGGCAGGTGTCACTCTCTACACTCTCGAATACACTTATAAAGTGAACGGTCAGAGCAAGAACATCGAACACTCAAGTGTCGGAGGTGAAGCGGCTGGCGGTATCGGCTGGAGCTATAAACACTTTGGTTTGAATGCAGAATATGTGTACTCAAAAAACAGCGATTTTGACTCTAGCGGCGTGATGTTTGGTGCGCAACTGCGTTTTTAAACAAGGCTTACAAGTTAATACAAAAGGCAGCGAGAGGCTCATTCGCTGCCTTTTTTCGTGAATATAGGTCAATACGTAAGCGCGAGAATGATCCCCGCCACGATAGAAGTAACGCCAAGCCCTCGGGTGAGATACCATTTCTCAGACAGAAACCAAATCCCCATAAACAATCCAAACACGATGCTGATTTGCCTTAGTGCCACCACCAAACTTACGTTGTCGGTCATGGTCATAGCAAACAACACCAAGCCGTAGGTGGATGCCATCATTACCCCTGCCATGCTGGCTGTTTTGCGGATCTGCCACGCTGTCTTAATCTCATCTGGCTTGTCCGTAACTAAGCACCACACAAGGGCAGGAATACCAATTGCCCAAAACTGCACGCCCAAGTAGAAGATTGCACTGTACTGATCATTCAAGATCTCTGATGCTTGTCCTGTGAGTAAACTCAGCGCTTCTTTATCGACTACCGAGTAACCCGTTGTGCCTATTGCGGCAATCAATGCCCAGAACACACCAACGTTCAAATAAGAACCCAATGTCATCTGACGAAAATTCGTCAGTGGTACAAGCATACAACCAAGAGTAATTAGTAAGAATCCAAGCCACTGCTGACTAGATAATTCATGTCCCAATGCAACACTGATTGCGCCGACCATCATCACAGGCAGTGCCCGAGCAATCGGATAAACCACCCCCACATCAGCGTGCTTATAAGCGACAATCAAACCAACCAGATAAACCATTTGTGAAATGCCGCTAATGAACAGCAATCCCCAAAACTCACTCGGTAATGATGTCCAGCCAATGGTTGCCAAATACCAAATCAAATAAGGGGTAAGAATGAAACATGCAGAAAAGCTGGCGGCCATGGTAAACGCGAGCCCTGACCCAGAGTTGCTTTTGCCAAGGATATTCCAGCCTGCATGAAGAACAGCAGAGAAAACGACGAGACCAATCGCCAACAAATCCATTTCAATGTTCCTGTCTGAATAAAAGAAAGGCCCCGAGATGGAGCCTTAGATAATGAGAAAATCCACTTAACGATTGAGTTCCGCCAGAGATTCAATGCTAATGGCATCGTGTCGCCAATATTCGATATCGCAATCAATCAACTCACCGTGCTGGTTGTAGTTGATGCGCTCCACTACCATCGCTGGCGTACCGGCTGTCGCGCGCAGTGCCTGAGCCATTTCACCCAACAAAGTGCTGGTTGAAATGCGGTAGCGAATCTTTTGATACGTCACGCCATAATGCTCGCGGTAAATGTCCGTCAGTGAGTTTGACAAATCATAGTCCAGCAGATTCGGAAACAGCTCTGGGCGAATATAGTTTGTTACGAATACTACAGGTCTATCTTCAAGGTATCGCACACGGTCGACTCGATACACGTCCGAGAAAGGCTGCAAGTCCAGCAAGCGCGCAGCTTGTTTGTTTGCCAACGTTCCTTTTGCTGCGACCAACTCCGTTTTTGGCACGCGATTTTGCGCTTTCGCCATGTTCGGGAAGTTCAGAGTTTGGGTTGGGTCGTAACGCAATGGCTCGGGTGAGATAAACCAACCTCGGCGATCTTCGCGATAGATTCGACCTTCTGCTTCCAGCAGTGATAAAGCTTCACGCAGAGTGACGCGTGTAGTATCGAACGACTCCGCCAACTTACGCTCTGCTGGCAGTTTTTGACGCGGCGATAGCATGCCCGCTTCAATCTGTTCAACAATCGAATCTTTAATTTTTACGTATTGCACGAAGTGTCCTTATCTTTTGCGCCAAGCTTGTGTGCGATTCTCTAACAATTTACCCAAAGTCATCTGAACAATCTTCGCAATTGCGGCAGCCATCATGATCATCACAGCCATTGCCGCTGCAGCGCCAGTTTGACCTGCATCGTCCATATTCAGAATCGAGACCGAAGCCGGAATCGTATCGGTTGAGTAAAGGAATACTACCGCAGAAGTGGTGGTCAATGCATTAACAAACAAGTAAGTCGCAATGTCCAAAATCGCAGGTAAACACACAGGTAATGTCACTTTAAAGAACAACTTGTATTGAGGAAGCTTCACCGATGCTGCCGTAGCTTCAATCTCCGATGGTAACTGCTTTAGCGCTGTCAGGGCTGTCATGTGACCCACCGTGTAGTAATGCACTACCGTGTTAATCACCAAGAATGCCATGGTGCCATAAAGCACATTCAGAGGATTGTTCGCGTCATTGAAGTAAAAGATGTAACCCAAGCCAAGCACCATACCCGGAACCGCCATTGGCACCACGCTGAGCATTTGCATCACTTGACGAATTGGACCGAACGCACGCCCTTTCTCAATGCAGTAAGCGCCGACAAAGATGATGGCTGTACCAATAACTGCCGTCCAACCTGCCAACGTTAGCGAGTTGAAAAATGGACTCCAACCGTAAGTGCTCATTTCAGCAAAGTTGTAGTTGTTTAGCGTCAGCGCTTTGTTCCAAGGCCAGAACGTCACTAACGAGCCATACACCGCCATGCCAAGCACTGCCAGCACTGCGATAGAAATGATGCTGCAGTAAACCAAACAAATGCTGTCGCGCGCTTTGTTAGGTTCTGGCTGATAAGGCACCGAGCGAGTGTCAAATAAGCTCTTTTGCTTTTTCTGAACCCAGCGGTCTGCGCCGAACGCCATTACCGCAGGGAATAGAAGCATAATGCTGGTCACCGCACCCATGGCAAAGTTTTGCTGTCCCACAACTTGTTTGAAGATGTCAGTCGCCAAAACGTTGTAGCTGCCCCCAATCACTTTCGGCACACCAAAGTCCGTGATAACCAGCGTAAAGACGACGATAAGCGTACTGATCAAACCGTATTTCGCCGCAGGTAACGTCACCATAAAGAAAGTTTTGATGGGTGAAGTTTTAAGTGCGCGGGCTGCTTCATACAAACGGGCATCTGAAGTGCGCAGTGAAGTGGTCAAAATCATCAATGCATGAGGGAAGGTCCAGAAAATCAAACCCATCGAGATACCAATCACGCCATAAATCGAGTTTCCTAACAGCATCTCTTTAGCAATGCCTTGATTGCCGAAAAGGAAGATCAAACTGATCGCCGGCAACAACGAAGGCGCAAGGATCGGCGCAGTACCTAGAATTTGAAACAAACCTTTAAACGGCATGCATGAACGAGTCAGCGCGTAAGCATAGCCAAACGCAAGCGCACCCACTACCGAGGTCACAATCACGCCCAGAGTGAAGGTGTTGCCCACCGATACCCATAAGCTTGAAGAGGAAAAGTACGTCGCAAAGTTTGCCAAACCAACGAATTCGCCATTGGCATTTTGCACACTCTTGGTCAACATTGCCCAAAGCGGCATTAAGATGAACAGCACCATCATGGTCGACAAACCAGCGAGCAAACCAAACAACACAAGGTTGTCGCGGCTAACACGTCCGAGTAAGGATTTTGCTTTGTCTTGTGTGGTCAGGCTATTCATCGTCATTGTCTTCGCATCCATGTTTACACCTACGCTGCTAGCGCTTTATCAACCGAGGGCACGGCGTAACCATGCAGCCCTTCTTCAGCAAACTGGATGTAACGTACATCGCCCGCCTTGATATTGAGTTTTTGAACCGTTTCCACAGGCACATCCACGACGATGGTTTTCGTTGAGCTGTCGTTTTGCAATACGCAATCAATGCGGAAAAACGCCCCTAGAAACTCGGTTGCCGTAACTCGCACAGGTAAAGAATTGGTGTAGTTTTCAACGAACTTGATGCTTTCAGGGCGCACCGCAAGGTCGAAGCGGTCACCACGTTCGATCTTACGATTGGTCAAGCTTGGCGCTGGCATTAAGGTTTCTGCAATGCGTACTTGGGAATCCGTTGCGACTGAGGTTTCAATAAAGTTCATGCTGCCGACAAACTCAGCGACAAAGCGCGTGGCTGGTTGTTGGTAGATCTCTTGAGGTGTGCCGACTTGCTCAATCACGCCATGGTTCATTACCACGATACGATCCGCCATCGACAGCGCTTCGTCCTGATCGTGCGTAACCATGATGGTGGTGATGCCAAGCTTACGTTGCAGCTTACAAATCTCGTCACGTAAGTGAACACGTACTTTTGCATCCAGCGCTGACAGCGGCTCATCAAGTAGCAGTAGACCCGGAGACAACGCTAATGCGCGAGCGAGTGCTACACGCTGCTGTTGACCACCAGAAAGTTGGTTAGGGAATTTCTCGCCAGAGGTTGGAAGACCAATGGTTTCTAACCAGTAATCTACTTTCTCTAGCGCTTCTTTGGTCGGCATACCTTGGTTCTTCAAACCCACTGCAATATTCTCTTGCACAGTTAGGTTCGGAAACAAAGCATAAGATTGGAATACGATGCCGAAATCGCGCTTCTCTGGTGGTAGGAATGTGGTCTCTTGACCGTTTTGAAAAATCGCACCAGACGTTGGCAAGTCTAAACCTGCAATGGCACGTAGCAGAGTGGTTTTACCGCAGCCAGAAGGACCAAGAAAACAAACGAACTCGCCCTTTTCAATCGCTAGCGAGATTTTCTTTAATGCAGTGAACTGTCCGAATTGCTTCACTACATTTTCAATATTTAGGTAATGTTGGTTAGTTGACATAACACACGCTCCAAATGGTATATACCAACTTTAGTTTTGGAGTGTTACGTTCCAATGACAAATTTATAGCCAGAAGATGACAAATAGATGAAGGGCGATGAGGTTTGTTTAGGTGACAATTAGAGATTCCCGACTCACTCCTTCGTCACTCTCGAGAATGACGTGGTGAGTGTGGATAGAAGATCCCAACTTTCTTGAGTCCGTCATTCCAGCGAACCTAGGTGAGACTAGGAATCTACTTTCAGCAAACTCTGAAATAAAAGAGAAAACAAAATAAAAATCCACCTCAACCGAGGTGGATTTCAGCATTCAACTCAAAGCAAATTCAATTAAGATTTTGGCTCTGATTTCGCATCGAACTTCTCAGACCATGCTGCTAGAATCTCTGCACGCTTACTGCCCATTTGCGCGAAGTCCATCTTCGCCATGTTCTCTTGAACATTAGGGAAGTTAGACACAGTCGCTTTCACTTCTTTATGTGCAACCACCGGATACATTTCTACGTAAAGCTCGTTTGCTGCTTTAGAGATTGACCAGTCGACAACGCGCTTCGCTGCATCCGACTCTTTTACAAGACCAACGGCTTCTGATTCCCAGCCGATGCCTTTTGGTGTGATAACCGCTAGTGGCGCACCTTGTGTTTTCAGCTTCGCGCCGCGGCTCGCCATAGAAATACCGATAGCCACTTCACCCATACCCGCTTGAACACATGGCTTAGAGCCAGAGTGCGTGTAGTGTGCAATGTTCTTGTCTAAGTCACGCATGTAGTTCCATGCCTGATCTTCACCCATGTTTTGTAGCCAAGCAGAAACCTGCATGTAGCCAGTGCCTGAAGACGCTGGGTTCGGCATTGCAATGTGACCTTTGTAAACCGGCTTCGTTAGGTCTTCCCAAGACGTTGGTTTCGGTAGGTTAAGTTGTTTCGCTACCGCTTCGTTGAAACAAACTGCGTTAAAGAACGCATCGTTACCGAACCAAGCTTGGTTTGATTGAGGGTCGTTTAGGTTCGCGTGCAGCTCTTCCAAACCTTTTGGTGTGTAAGGCTTAAGAAGACCTTCATCTTTAAGCAGTGCCATTGACGAGCCAGCAAGACCCCAAACCACTTCCGCTTGAGGGTTGTTCTTTTCTGCCAGCAATTTCGCCGTCATGATACCGGTGGAATCGCGAACCCACTTAATCTTGATATCTGGGTTATCTTTCTCAAATGCAGACTTGTATTTCGCAAGAATGTCAGTTTCGAAAGCGGTGTAAACCGTGACTTCCTGTGCTGCCATTGCATTCGTAGCTAGCAGAGAGACAAGTGCAGCCAGCGATCCTTTCATCAAACGGTTTTTCATCATTTTCTCCAGTTAATTTGGCTAAGTTTTCATTTGGTCTGTACCAGTTGACGATATACACCCTACTGAGCCTTTGTGACGAAATCATGACCATTAAATGGCAGTTTTACGAAAATTTTCGATGAATAATCGTTCAATTGATCCGCCATTTTCTGGATATTAAAGTTTTATGAAATTGGATATTCGCCTATTTACTGCCCTTTTCTTCCTCGCTAGAGTGAACTTGAAATTTGGTGTAGACCAATTAGCCTATTCTGATGGAAATCGAGATGAAAAACGAATACCTACTACTGACTCCAGGTCCTCTATCTACTTCTGAAACAGTACGTGAAGCCATGCTAAAAGACTGGTGTACTTGGGATGATGAATACAACAAAGACATTGTAGAAGTGATCCGCACTAAGCTTGTAACACTAGCGACGGAGCAAGACGGCTACACCAGCGTACTAATGCAAGGTAGCGGCACCGCATCAGTAGAAGCGACGATTGGCAGCGCCATTGGCAAAGATGGAAAATTGTTGGTTGTCGACAACGGCGCTTACGGTGCGCGTATCGCTCAGATCGCTGATTACCTAAATATTCCATGCCATGTAGTTTCCCCAGGCGAAACATCACAGCCACACTTGAACGAGGTGGAAACTGCATTGGCATCGGATCCTACAATCACACACGTGGCGATTGTTCATTGCGAGACAACCACTGGCATGCTCAACCCAATTGAGGCATTTGCTTCTGCGGCAAAAGCACACGGTAAAGTCGTGATTCTCGATGCCATGTCGAGCTTTGGTGGCATTCCTATCGATATCGCAGAGCTAGGCATCGATTTTATGATCAGCTCTGCAAACAAATGTATTCAAGGCGTACCGGGTTTTGGCTTTGTGATTGCGAAACAAACTGAGCTAGAAAAGTGCCAAGGTCAGGCGCGTTCTTTGAGCCTTGATCTTTACGACCAGTGGCACTGTATGGAAGTGAACCACGGCAAATGGCGTTTCACGTCTCCAACGCACACAGTTCGCGCTTTCTACCAAGCCTTGTTAGAACTGGAACAAGAGGGCGGCATTGAAGCGCGTCATCACCGTTACCAAACTAACCAGAAAACACTGGTTGCAGGAATGCGTTCTCTGGGTTTCGAACCACTACTGAGTGATGACCTTCATTCGCCAATCATCACTTCTTTCTACTCTCCGACGCACAGTGATTACCAGTTCAAAGCGTTCTACACACGTTTGAAAGAGCAGGGCTTCGTGATCTATCCGGGTAAGGTATCGAACGCAGATTGCTTCCGCATCGGCAACATTGGTGAAGTTTACCCAGCAGATATCGAGCGCTTAATCGGTGCGATTGAAAAAGCAATGTATTGGCAAGTTGCGTAAAGCAGCCTTCTGATTGAGAGAGCGTTATGACTCAGAATATCAAACCGACCCATTTCCGCAGCGAAGGCGATGTCAACACAACACCAGCGCGCCAAGCTTGGAATGCATCGATGGACGACAAACGCACGCAAGCATTATTGAAGCGTGATTCAGAGGTCTTTCTTCATCAAGCTATGTCGACACCTTGCTTGGATACATTGGAAGCAGCAGAAGGCATCTATATCCAAGATGCTACCGGCAAAAAGTACATGGACTTCCATGGCAATAACGTCCATCAGCTGGGCTATGCTCACCCGCATGTGATTAAACGCGTGCAAGAGCAAATTGCCAAACTGCCGTTTTCACCACGTCGTTTTACCAACGAGACCGCAATTGAATGTGCCGAAAAGCTCACCCAAATCTGTGGCGGCGAATTGAACCGCGTGCTGTTTGCTCCGGGTGGCACATCTGCGGTTGGCATGGCACTTAAACTAGCGCGCCACATCACGGGCAACTACAAGGTGGTGTCTCTGTGGGATTCCTTCCACGGCGCATCGTTGGATGCCATCTCAGTGGGCGGCGAAGCGTGTTTCCGCCAAGGTATGGGACCATTAATGGCAGGTGTTGAGCGCATCCCACCAGCCGTATCTTACCGTGGTGCTTTCCCAGTCGCGGACGGCAGCGATGTGCATTACGCCGATTACCTCGAATACGTGATTGAGAAAGAAGGCGGCGTGGGCGCGTTTATCGCAGAAGCAGTTCGTAATACCGACGTACAAGTGCCGAGCAAAGCCTACTGGAAACGCATTCGAGAAATCTGTGACAAACACAATGTCATGTTGATCATCGACGACATTCCTAACGGCATGGGTCGCAGCGGTGAATGGTTTACCTACCAAGCCTACGACATCGAGCCAGATATGCTCTGCATCGGTAAAGGTTTGGGTGGTGGCTTAGTGCCTATTGCAGCCATGGTAACCAAAGACAAATACAACACCGCCGAGCAAATCTCAATGGGTCATTACACTCATGAGAAAAGCCCTATCGGTTGTGCTGCGGCACTGGCAACCATGGAAGCTATTGAGCAAGACGGCTTGCTAGATAAAGCCAAAGCTGACAGCCAGTTCATGCGTGAAAAGCTGCTAGAGATGAAAGCCAAATACCCAGTGATTGGTGATGTGCGTGGCATTGGCATGTTGTGGGGTATTGAACTGGTCACCGACCACGAAAGCAAAGCACGCGCGTATGACGAAGCGGAAGCTGTGTTGTACCAATGCCTCAACAATGGTGTGAGCTTCAAGGTGTCGCAAGGTAACGTGATTCAACTCAGCCCACCGCTGATTATCACTCGCGAACAGCTGACAGAAGCGTTGGCGATCTTCGAAGAAGCCATCGCCAAAGTGTGTAAAGACTTTAACTACTTCTAACCTCAACAAAAACCAATTTATCCAGAGCGCGGTTCCAACGTGTAGGCAGCGCTCTGGCAAGCAAGAAAAAGGATTGAACATGAGCAACTCACCAATTCAAGCAGTGATCTTTGACTGGGCTGGCACTATCGTCGATTTCGGCTCTTTTGCGCCAACCAGCATCTTTGTGGAAGCATTCAAACAAGGCTTTGATTTTGAAATCGACCTTGAAGAAGCGCGCGAACCAATGGGTCTTGGTAAGTGGGATCACATCCAAGCTGTGGGTCGTATTCCTGCAGTTGATAAGCGCTGGAATGAGAAGTTTGGTCGCTCAATGACCAGCGAAGACATCGATGCTATCTACGCAGCATTCATGCCGCTGCAAAAAGCAAAAGTGGCTGACCACGCAGAGCCAATCCTTAATGCGATTGAAGTTGTGAACAGCCTGAAAGACAAAGGCATCAAGATCGGTTCTTGTTCTGGTTACCCTCGCGAAGTGATGGACGTACTGATTCCAGTGGCAGCGGATTACGGCTACAAACCAGATTACGTGGTAGCAACGGATGACCTGCCGCAAGGTGGTCGCCCTGCACCATTTATGGCACTGAAAAACGTGATTGAGCTGAATGTTACCGACGTTAATGCGTGTATCAAAGTGGATGACGCCGCACCGGGCATCGATGAAGGTCACAACGCCGGTATGTGGACCGTTGGTTTGCTGCTTTCTGGTAACGAAGCAGGTCTAACGTTTGAAGAATACCAAGCCGCGGACGAAGCAACACTTAATGCCGCTCGTGAAAAAGCGCGTGCAAAATTGCTCAAGAGCTCGCCGCACTACCTCATCGACACCATTGCTGACTTCCCTGAAGTGGTTGCAGATATCGAACGTCGCCTAGCGGCAGGTGAGCGTCCTTAGTCGACAGTCACTATTCTCACGCATAAAAAACCTCTCAGCATCGAGAGGTTTTTTGTATCGCGTTTTGTCGCTAACCAAATTACATTAGTTGATCGCAGTACTCGCTCGGCGTTTTAGCTTAAAGCCCATATCCGTTGCATGCTCTACAGGCTCACCTTTAATGGCTTGCAGTAACTTGTCTGCGGCTTTCGTCCCCATGCGTTCGTAGTCGAATTCCGCACAGGTCAAACTTGGATAGGCGTGCTCACCCATAGAAGAGCCTTCCAAACAGATAATCGCAATGTCAGTCGGGACTTTCAGCACTCGGCGATGACACTCAAACAACGCGCCAATCGCAATCTCTTCATGGCTACATACCAGAGCATTCAAACTTGAATCGCGCAGCAATAACTTTGCCAACCCTTCCGCACCTAATTGTGAAGATGGCGCTTCGTGGGTGGTTAAGAAATGATCCGGTGCAAGGTAGTTCTCAATCATCGCGCTTTGCCAGCCGTGTAGCTTACGTTGCAAAGTGGAGTGATCCCCACGCGCACCAATGAAGCCCACGTTCTTGAAGCCTTGCTCAATCACATGCTTGGTACAGGCTTTACCCACCTCAAAATGGTCAACACCGATATTGAGGTAACTGGCTTTCGAACTTAACTCAGCAATTTCCAATACTGGCGTGTTCGAGGCTTCCAAAAGCTGATTAGTACGTTGGCTGTGTTCATTACCAAACAGCACGACTCCGGCTGGGCGGCTCTCAAGAAATGTCGAAAGCAGTTTCTCTTCTTGCTCTACCGAGTAGTCGCTGTAGCCAAGCAGTAACTGATAACCCGCTTTGTTCAACGCTTGTTGAAAGCTCGGTAAGAAAAGCGCGCACGCTTTTTCAAACAGGGAAGGAATGATAAGAGCGATGGAGTAACTTTCAGCAGACGCCAAAGCCCCTGCCGCTTTATTCGGGATATAGCCGAGCTCATCAACCACTTGTTGAATCTTTTCTCTCAGCTTGTCAGATACTAGCTCGGGTGTTCGTAATGCTCTCGACACCGTCATGGTGCCTACGCCGGCTTTTTTAGCGACGTCCGCCAAGGTGACATTGCCAGTACTTCTTCGTTTGCGAGGTTCGCTCATTGTTCTTATTTAGTGTTCTCTATTTTCTGCCGCGACATCTTACCACAGCGTTTTAGTGGTTTTGATATTAGCGCATTAGAAGTCGATCACAAGCATATGAAACTCGGATGACTGATAAAAATGGTAGCGCTATCACAGTTTATGATAGCGCTATCAGATAGCGCTACCATTTGTGATCATTCTCAGGTTTTTCTGACAAATTGATCGATAAAGTACCCATCAACAAAACAACAAACCGGAAAGATCCAATGCTACGTGAACTGATTACCTCTGATGTGATTCGCATCCATTCTGATGCTACTGACTGGAAAGATGCGGTGAGCAAATCCTGTGAAGCACTGATTGAAAATGGCGCGATTGATCCAAGCTACGTGGACGCTATTTACCGCTCACACGAAGAGCTCGGTCCTTACTACGTGGTAGGTCCTGGTATGGCAATGCCACACGCTCGCCCTGAAGATGGCGTTAACCGTTTGTCTCTTGCTATCACGGTGATTCAAAACGGCGTGAACTTCGATTCTGAAGGTAACGACCCAGTGAAAATGCTGGTTACGCTAGCCGCGACAGACAGTAACTCGCACGTGGATGCGATTTCTAAACTGGCTGAGTTGTTTATGAATGAAGAGCATGTAGAAGCCATCTGCTCCGCTCAAAACACACAAGATGTTCTTGCGATCATCGAAAAATACTAACTCCTGATGTGTCCTTCAAAATGGGCATACACCCCTATAAAAAGAAAAGGTCTGAATTATGAAAATTATGGTTGTTTGCGGTCACGGTCTTGGTACTAGCCTAATGATGGAAATGAGCATCAAAGGCATCGTGAAAGAATTGAATGTAAACGCAGAAGTGGATCATATCGATCTAGGTTCTGCAAAAGGTACGGATTGTGACATCTTCATCGGTACTAACGACATCGTTGAGCAGTTGAACGCACTGGGCGTTGAACCACGCATCGTTGCGCTTGATAACATGGTCGACAAAGTGGCAATGAAAGAGCGTCTATCTGTGGCACTTCAAGAGCTTGGCGCTCTATAAGGTGGCGTTATGGAATTTTTCAGTTTCTTAATGAACGATGTCCTATCAGAGCCGGCGGTTCTGGTAGGTCTTATCGCCCTAATCGGCTTAATTGCCCAGAAAAAACCGGTCACCGAGTGCATTAAAGGCACGGTAAAAACCATTCTTGGTTTCATCGTGCTTGGTGCAGGTGCAGGTCTGGTTGTAACTTCTCTGGGTGACTTTGCGACGATTTTCCAACACGCGTTCGGCATCACTGGCGTGGTTCCAAACAACGAAGCTATCGTCTCTATCGCGCAAGAAGCGTTTGGTAAAGAGATGGCGATGATCATGTTCTTCGGTATGTTAGTGAACATCTTGATCGCTCGCTTCACGCCATGGAAATTCATCTTCCTAACAGGTCACCACACGCTATTTATGTCGATGATGGTAGCGGCGATCCTTGCTTCTAGCGGCATGAAAGGTGTTCCACTGATCGCACTTGGCTCTCTGGTTGTGGGCTCTGTGATGGTGTTCTTCCCTGCGATTGTTCACAAGTACATGAAGCAAGTAACAGGTTCTGACGACGTTGCGATTGGTCACTTCTCTACCCTTTCTTACGTGCTAGCGGGCTTTATTGGCAGCAAGTTCGGTAACAAAGAACACTCTACTGAAGAGATGAACGTACCTAAGAGCTTGTTGTTCCTACGTGATACGCCAGTAGCAATCTCGTTCACCATGGGCATCATCTTTATGGTGACGTGTATCTTCGCTGGCGGTGACTTTGTACGCGAAGTTAGCGGTGGTAAGCACTGGTTCATGTTCGCGCTGATGCAATCCATCACATTCGCCGGTGGTGTGTACGTTATCCTTCAAGGTGTACGTATGGTTATCGCAGAAATCGTTCCGGCGTTTAAAGGCATCTCAGACAAACTAGTACCAAACGCGAAACCTGCGCTTGATTGTCCGGTTGTATTCCCATACGCACCAAACGCAGTATTGGTTGGCTTCCTATCGAGCTTTGCGGCGGGTCTTTTGGGTATGTTCCTACTTTACGTGATGGGGCTTACTGTGATTATCCCTGGTGTCGTTCCACACTTCTTTGTAGGTGCAGCGGCAGGTGTATTTGGTAACGCTACAGGTGGTCGTCGCGGTGCAATCTTGGGTGCTTTTGCACAAGGTCTACTGATTACCTTCCTACCAGTATTCCTAATGCCAGTACTGGGTGACCTAGGCTTTGCTAACACGACCTTTAGTGACGCAGACTTCGGCGCTGTTGGTATCCTACTGGGTCTGATTGTTCGCTAAGTAGTTAGTCTGAATATAACTAGCTGATAACTGACTTGATTGATGCGCGAATAGGCTCATCGGCATCAATCTTCAAGAATATCTCGTCATAGCAAACGACTGGCTTTAGAAGAAACCAGTCATAAAAAATAATCATAGAAAACAATCGTAGAAAGAAAACAAACGCCCCTCACGTGAGGGGCGTTTTTCTTTTTGGCACTATCTTAAGGAGGTTTGGCTTATTGAAGCGTATTTCCGTTAGATAGCAGCTTTCTTGTCGGCTCTTGCTCAGTGTATTCGACCGCATCGTGATCCGCGAGCTTATCGACTTCCGCCTGTTCACCCACCACAATCAACACATGTTGTTTCACCAGAGCATCGACCACTTCAATGTTGTGCTGACGAAGAAGCGCTCTCACTTCGCTCTCTTTTCCTTCATGATACTTAACAAAGTAACGTGCAGGTTGCTGCTCGGCTTGATCTTGGCGTTCATCCACGAGAGGAAATCCTTGATTGTTTGCCAAGCTGCTTGAGCTCAGTCCGATTGCCAATAGTGCGGTAGCGCCTACCGCAGACAAAGAAAGTAAGGTCAACTTCTTCATAGCCACTCCTTATTGAAAGGTCAGAGTCCAACTGTTGATGGTGCCTGTGTCTCTTCTGGCACTGTCCACCGCTTTTAGTTCCCATGTACCTTGCGATTCAAAGCCAGAAAAATCCGCTTGGAACGTGTTTTTTATATCGTTAGCGCTGCCGCCAGTATTATTGTGAAGTACAACTTCTCCACCAGTCGGTGACGTTAAAGTCACTCGTAGATCACCGATGTAAGTGTGGCTAATATCAACGTCAATACTTACTGTGCCTGAATCACCAGAGCGATCGACTTCTACTGCACTGATTGCGCCAGAAGATTTATTATCTGGAATCGCAACAGGGCTGGTATTTGAGAAGCTAGAGTCCGAAGAGCTACCACCATCAGGTCCATTACAGCCAGCGTCCAAGAACAGCTTCGCCGCTTCAGCATTAACTAGGCCGTGGCCAGTACGGTTGTCTCGACCAGCAACATCAATATCTGTTGCAGTTTTCACTAGGGCATTACGTACTTGCGCTGCGGTACAGGTTGGGTGGTAACTCCACACCAAGCCAGCTACGCCCGTTACGTGCGGTGTCGCCATTGATGTACCATTGTAGTACTCGTAATCTTCACCAGAGGTTGTTGCAACAGTAATTTCCTGACCAACATACCCCAACAGCTCTTGACCAAATGCACGATCAACCGTTACCGAAACCATACGATAAGCGTTGTTTGTGTCTACCAAGAAAGGGTTTTGTAAACCAGGTAGTTCAGAGTTGCTGTACACGATTGCAGCTCGCGCACCCGCATTGTAACAAGCCTGAACCGCATCTACTTCAGGGTAGTTTCCTGAAGACTGGTTGCCGATACGCTCAGTCAAACAAATTTTGCCCGACATATCACCACAGTTAACGTTACCGCCAGAGACATCACAGCTATCTAGCGTTGCCGTTACTGAACCCGCGATTGGATCCGGAACATACGAAGAACCGTTATTGATCAAACGATTGTGAGGAACAATCCCACGATCAAACTGACTGACACCATTCAAGGTAATATCAGAAAGTTTACCTTCACCTACCGTAACCGTTGATAAGATCGCCACACCCGGGCCTGAGATCTCAACTTGATTAGTAGATTGTGAGAACGCTGCATGATCATTTTGATTATCAACAGCCGCAACAGACATCACTGAGTCATAAGAAGCTGGATAGCTGTGCGCTGTATTGCCATCATTACCCGCAGCGGCGATCAATAGAACGCCTTGATCGTAAATATTTTGCAGTGCATTTTGCTCAGTTCGGCTTGATTGACTACCACCAAGGCTCATGTTCACAACGTTAGCACCATTATCGGCACAGGTCTGGATAGCTTTAACAAGCCCAGATGAGTAACCCCAACCCGATTCGTTAAATACTTTCACGATGTGCAAATTAACATTCTGGTTTGGCATCACACCCTTTACACCTTCGGTGTTGGCAATCGCAGCAATCGTACCCGCGACGTGAGTACCGTGGGCATTGTTGTTACCCGGATCACTCCATGATCCCGTACCACTATCGTTAGTACCAGCAACGCGGTTACCGCTTAGGTCGTTGTGCGAAATGTCGTACCCTGAATCGATAATACATACAGTGCGATTACCCGCATTGAAGTCAGCTAGCAGTTGAGCATTAACCGCTTCATATCCCCATGGGGTCGTTTCGCTGAGCAAATAGCGAGGTGGATCGACTTCCACGTATTCCACATCACTACGATTGCGAAGCGGCTCTAAGTCATCGCCATCCAATTCAACGCTGTAAATGGCGCGATTGCCTAGTTTTTCCACCTTACGTGCCTTCACCTGTTCTAGAACAGACTCCTGCGCGATTCGTGGCCCCCAGAATGAGTTACCACCCATTGAAGAACGGCTGACTGCATCTTCTTTGAATTTGACGATGTACTTCGTCGGTAACTTAGATTCATCAAATCCCATTGGTGGAGCCGCAAACGCTGACATCGAAGTGGTCAGTGCTATTGCTACGGCAGACAACGAAAATAAGCCTTGTTTTTTACTTGTTGTGTAGTGCATTTGCCCTATTCCTTATTTGAGCTAATTTTTATTCACTATATTCTCATGAAAAGTCATCACCATGATGTTTGCATGAGAGCTTCAGCTATAGTTTACAGAGCAAAAATGCCAAACAATTTGTTTCATGAATATACAAATTTGTACAAAAGATCATTCAATAAACACTTTAAGTTAACATTAAAAATCACCGACAAAACCTTATAAAGCAATTACTTAATTAACAAAAAGTGAATGTTAAATTAATGTTAGTGAGTAATTATTCTAAATATCACCCATTTAATCGATTGCTATGCTGAATGGATTTTTTGACCGTGGTGCCAAAACTGAAATATTGAATATTTAGTTGTTGACTGTCTTGAGCATTTACTCAGAATTAGAAGGTTTAGTGAGAAAAATTCTCATCTAAATACTGTTATAGCCGAGCGTATTCACGCATTCGGAACAATAACCATTACAAGAAGAGTGAATGATGAAAAAAACAATCACACTATTAACTGCATTACTTCCGCTTGCCTCCGCCATTGCAGAGGAGCCAACTTTATCACCAGCAATGGTTTCTGCGGCTGAAGTGGTTAGCGCGCAAGAAAATCAAACTTATACGTACGTTCGATGCTGGTATCGTACGAGCCACTCTAAGGACGATGCGGCTACCGATTGGAAATGGGCAAAAAACAAAGATGGTAGTGACTTCACTATCGATGGTTATTGGTGGAGCTCTGTTTCACTTAAAAACATGTTCTACACCAATACCTCACAAAACGTAATTCGCCAGCGTTGTGAAGAAACACTAGATCTAGCGAACGAGAACGCAGACATTACATTTTTTGCTGCCGACAATCGTTATTCTTATAACCACACGATCTGGAGCAATGATGCTGCAATGCAACCAGATCAGATAAACAAAGTAGTGGCTTTGGGCGATAGCTTGTCTGATACAGGCAACATCTTTAACGCGTCCCAATGGCGCTTCCCTAACCCGAATAGCTGGTTCTTGGGTCACTTCTCAAACGGTTTTGTTTGGACGGAATACGTTGCTAAAGCCAAAAACTTACCGCTATACAACTGGGCAGTTGGTGGCGCAGCAGGTGAAAACCAATACATCGCGCTAACTGGTGTCGGCGAACAAGTTTCTTCTTACTTAACCTACACAAAGCTGGCGAAGAACTACAACCCTGCTAACACATTGTTTACGTTAGAGTTTGGTTTAAATGATTTCATGAACTACAACCGTAGCGTGCCGGAAGTAAAAGCGGATTACGCTGAAGCTCTGATTCGTTTAACAGACGCTGGCGCGAAGAACTTCATGTTGATGACACTGCCAGATGCAACCAAAGCACCACAGTTCAAATACTCAACACAGGAAGAAATTGAAACGATTCGTGCGAAAGTATTGAAAATGAACGAGTTCATCAAAGCACAAGCGATGTACTACAAAGCCCAAGGCTACAACATCGCATTGTTTGATACACACGCACTGTTTGAGAAGTTAACCTCGGCACCAGAAGAACACGGTTTCGTAAATGCAAGCGACCCTTGCTTAGACATCAACCGTTCATCCTCTGTTGACTACATGTACACTCACTCATTACGTTCTGAATGTGCAGCATCTGGCGCAGATAAGTTCGTGTTCTGGGATGTGACTCACCCAACCACAGCAACGCATCGTTATGTGGCTGAAAAAATGTTAGAAAGCAGCAATAACTTAGAAGAGTTTCGCTTTTAATAAGCCGTTGTTGTTCATTGCAAGTTAATTTGCATAAAAATGACCACGAAGCATCGTGGTCATTTTTTATCGATATCGAACCCCGATAACGGTTTTATTTGAGCTCGCTTAGTTCAAGCCGTTGATTTAGGGACGTTGACTTTGAGCAGCCTCATTCAGCTTTCTGTTTTTGATACGTTACCGCGGAAGCTGTCCACCATAATAGAGATCAACGTCTTTAAGGTTACATCATCACTACGGTATGAGTAGGCTCGTATACCCGTAAACTGAACCTGGAACAACTGAGCAAGAAGCAATGTATCCTGAGCTTCAATTTCGCCATTCTCGATTGCTCGCTCAAACAGCTTTGCAAGAAAAGATTCAAATTGGTTTGCTAAGCTGTTTGTTTGATTGCGCAGCGCATTAAAATCCTCAGCAAATTCACTTGCTGATTTGACTAACATGCACACTTCACTGGGATTGGAGTCTCGCTGATTGATAACCACATCAATCGCGAAAGCTTCTATTGCATCTAGAACCGTTGTGTTCTGAGCTAAATGCAACTCAAACAGGGCTTGTAAGTTCGCAACGTACATTTTTAGCGCTTCACAATATAGCCCCTCTTTTGACCCAAACGTCGCATAAATACTTCCAGGACGCAGATTCACGCTATCTTGTAAATCACGTGTAGATGTTGCATGAAAACCTTTCTTCCAGAATAGATCCGAGGCGGCTTTCACCACTTCATCACGTTGGAATTTCTTTGTATTCGCCATGAGTAATTATCAATTTTGAACATATGCTCAATTTTATATTGAGCGACCGCTCAAAATCAACTATCCTGTTCTTGCCTAATCCGCTCATATCCAATTACAGGAGATTTAAACATGGCAGAATTTAAACTGTATACCGCAGAAAACGCACCCGAAGGATCAAAGCACCTGATTGAAAATTCAGTCAAAGCGTTTGGCATGCTACCAAATCTTCATGCTGTTATGGCTGAAGCGCCAACCTTGCTTGAGGGTTATCAAGTTGTGCATGAGCTCTTTCAACAAACATCATTTAACGCAGAAGAATTGACCGTCGTATGGCAAACCATCAACGTTGAACATGGTTGTCACTACTGCGTTCCTGCTCATAGTGCGATCGCGGCGTCAATGAAAGTGGATCAGGAGATTGTCGATGCTCTCGTCAACCAAACACCATTGGCAGACGAAAAACTTGAAACACTACGAGAGACAACGCTTCAAATGGTGCGCCAACGTGGTGTAGTTGAAGAGTCTCAGATAGAGAAATTCTTTGCGGCGGGTTACGGACAGCAGCAACTGCTTGAAATTGTTCTTGGTCTAGCGCAAAAAGTGATGAGTAACTACACCAATCACCTAGCTGACACCCCGGTTGATGCACCTTTCAAGAAGTTCGCCAAGTAACTTAAGCTTTTATTACTGGTCCCATTCATGGGACCAGTAATACCTTCAAAAAAGGCTTTGTTGCATGACGCTTCGCTAGTGTGCGCTGATCCCTAATTACAACGGCGCGACGTCGGTTCCTCCTAAAGACTGGTAAAGCGTAACCTGAGTGAGAAACTGGTTGTAGCGGTTTTCCAACAAAGAAGCTTGCGCGTTTCTGGTCTCTTCTTGGGCATTCAAATAGTCCATGATCGACGTCGAGCCATACTGATACCGCGCAGCATAAATGGACTCAGCGGCACTTGCGGCATCATATTGTTCTTGTAAACGCGCCGCCTGATACTTCAATTTTTCTCGTGCCGACAAGGCATTTTCGACATCTTGGAATGCGGCGTACAACACTTGGCGATAACTCACAATGGCCGATTGATAGTCTAAATCGGCAATGGCTTGGCTATTTTTCATCTCATTCCACTGCAAAAACGGTAGCGTCATATCCGCACCTAAGCTGCCAATCGGGTTGGAAAGCAGGTCTTTAAGCGCTTGTGATGATCCACCCAGAGCCCCAGTGAGCATCAGCTTGGGCAAGTAGTCCAAATCTGCTGCGTCTTTATTTGCTAGCGCGGCTTTGACTTCATAAATCGCTGCTTTAATGTCGGGTCTGCGGATCAATAAATCAGACGGAGCACCAACACTCAACGATGGCATATCGCCTTCAGGCAGCATTTGGATGGTTGCACTGATGCTCTTCGGCGGTTGATTGAACAAAATCGCAAAGGCGTTGTTTGCCTCAAGTAAACTCTGTTCAAATTCACTTTGCTGCGCTTGTAAGCTTGCCAACGTACGTTTGGCTTCAAGCACATCTAACTGATCCACAGCGCCAAGTTGGTACTGTTTTTCAATCAATTGTAGCGTTTGAGCTGCGTCTTCCACATTACGCTGACTGAGGTTTAAACGCTGTTTCAGATAGCCGATTTGCCAATATAACGATGCTGTCGTTGCCACCAAACTTTGTGCGGTCGCCTCGCGATCTTGTTGACTTGCCTTCGCCGTCCACTTGGCTTGGTCAACGTCCGCCGAGATTTTTCCCCACAAATCCAACTCGTAATTGACGGACAAGTTAGTGCTGTAGCTATCTGCCGATTCCCCGCTATCAAGAGATTTTTGAACTTGTCCTGATGTGGAAGAACTCAACGTAGGGAAAAGGTCATCTTGCGCTAAACCCAGCTGTAAACGCGCTTTCTTTAGCGTTAGCGTTGCCAGCGTCAAATCGTTGTTTTGAGCCAACACCTGAGTAATGTATTGATTAAGTGTTGGGTCGTTAAACGCCAACCACCAAGGATCCATACTGACATCACCCGCAACATGCATCTGTTGCCAATTTGCAGGCACTTGCACCGCAGGTGCTTGATAGTCACTACGCATAAGCGAACCACAACCTGACAACCACACTGCGCTTAAGGCAGCCGCGACCAATCGAGTTTTGAATTTCATTGTGTTACTCATTTTTAGTCTCTCGCTAGCGCTTCTATCGGATCGAGTTTGGCGGCATTGCGAGCGGGTAAAAAGCCGAAGGCGATGCCAATCAACGTTGAGCAAATAAATGCCCAGATGATCGAGTTCATCGAGTAAATCATTTGGAAGCTGCTACCAGATGTACTGAATGCAAAACCAATCAAAAACGCCAAGCCAATACCAGCAATGCCACCACACAAACACACTAGTACCGCTTCAATCAAAAACTGACGCAAAATATCCGCTTGCCGCGCACCCACAGCCATTCGCACACCGATCTCTTTCGTGCGCTCTGTCACCGACACCAACATGATGTTCATTACGCCAATTCCCCCGACAATTAGGGAGATCACCGCAATCGCTGAGATCAGTAACGTCATGGTTGCGGTGGTTTTCTCGATGCTCTGACGAATGGTGTCAGTGTTAATCGTGAAGAAATCTTCTGTACCGTGGCGCATTTTTAACAAGTTGATGATGCTCTGTTCTACCGCTACGCTTGGGGCGTTCTCATCAATCCGTACAGTAATGCCGTTGAGGTAGCGTTGTCCCATCATTCGTCCCGACATGGTGGTGTATGGCACCCAAATTTTCAGCGCGTCGCTGTTGCCAAACGCGTCTTCTTTTTTCTGCGTGACACCCACAATACGCACTGGCAATGAACCAAGAAAAATCACTTCACCAATCGGATTTCTATCCGCAAACATTTCCTTTCTGGTGTTGTCATCAATCACTGCTTCTTGGGCGAGTGAGTTCACGCTCTCTTCATCCCAAAACTGACCTTTGGCGATCTCATAACCGCGCACACGGAAATAATCTTCCCCAACCCCTTCCACAGACGCGGTTGCATCCTGATTGGCGTAACGCACGGTTAAGCTGTTGGATAAAGACGGCGTGACACTGTCGACAAAAGGTAGACTCTCCAACGATTTAGCATCGTCGGCGGTTAGCGTTTTCACTCGTCCGGAGCGGCGGTCACCAAACCCTTTGCCCGGCCTGACATCAATGGTGTTTGTTCCCATGGATGAAATATTCGACAAAATTTGCTGTTGTGAACCATTACCTAGTGCCACCACGGAAACCACCGAGGCTATACCAATAATGATGCCGAGCATGGTCAAAAACGTACGCATTCTGTGGCTAGACATCGCCAGCAGCGCCATTTTTAGCGCGTCAATAAAACTGTCCCACTTCCACCACTTACTGGCGGATTGCGCTGGGCGATGAAAAGATGCGCTCGGTGTCTTTGCTGCTTGCTCATTGATTACAACTTGTGCATTTAGCGTATCTGCAATGATTTCACCATCTTTGATTTCAATGATGCGATCCGCAAAGTTCGCCACGTTCATATCATGAGTCACTAAGATGATCGTATGCCCAAGTTGATGCAACTCTTTAAGCAGTGCCATCATCTCTTGCCCACTGTGACTGTCTAATGCGCCAGTGGGCTCATCGGCGAGAATCACCTCACCACCGTTCATCAGTGCACGAGCAACACTCACGCGCTGTTGCTGGCCACCACTCAGTTGGCTGGGCTTGTGGGTCAAACGATCTTCCAGCCCCAAGCGAGCCAACAGTGACTGCGCTCGCTCCGCTCTTTGACGATGAGGAACTCCCGCATAAACCGCAGGTACTTCCACATTTGCCACCGCGGTTAAATCCCCCAGCAGATGGTAACGCTGGAATATAAAGCCAAAATACTCGCGGCGCAGTTCCGCCAGTTGGTCGGATTCCAACGTCGAGACATCTTGCCCATTAATGAAGTATCGACCGCTGGACGGTTTATCCAAGCAGCCGAGCACATTCATCAGCGTCGATTTACCTGAGCCCGATGCACCCACGATCGCGACCATTTCACCGCGTTTTATCTCTAAATTAATGTGGTTCAACACGGTAAGCGACTCGTCGCCAGAGACAAAACGTCGAGTTAAATCCTCAACTTTTAAAAGCACGTCACTCATCTTAGAACCTCATTGGAGATCGACGACGATCACCTCGGCTTGATGATTCTCCGTCCATAGCATTGCCAAGAACAACTTGGTCGCCCTCCTTCAAACCTGAGAGAATTTCTGCGTTCACTTTGTTGTTAATACCCACTGTCACGGGCTTTTCCACCACTTGGCCCTGTTCAAGCACTGGCACGGTATAGTTGCCTTTGCCGCCAGATTTTTGCAGCACTTGTGAAGGGACAATCAAGGTATTTTCCGATTGCTCAAGGACAATCGAAACTTGCGCAGTCATGCCGATGCGCAAAATACCTTGCGGGTTCTTCACATCAAATACAGCGTTGTAGTAAATGGCGTCGCTATCTGAAATGCTCAAATCGCTGTCATCGCCATCCATGATGGTTGGCCCCGGCTCAATGGCGCGCAGTGTGCCTTTAAACTGCTGATTCGGTTTGCCTAAAATGGTGAACAGCGCCATTTGGCCTGGGTGAACAAAAATCACATCGGCTTCCGAAATTTCGGCTTTCACCGTCATCGTATCTAGCTTGGCTAACTCGATAATAGTTGGCGTGGTTTGATTGGCGTTTACGGTTTGTCCTTCTTCCACCGCGGTGTAGACCACCGTGCCATCCATCGGTGCGTTGATGGTGGTGTAACCGAGATCTAACTGCGCATTGTCGACGTTGATTTTGGCTTTCTCGATTTCGGCATCCAGTTGCGCTAACTCGGCTTTGTAGATGGCGAGCGTCGCTTCGGCATTCTCGTAATCAGCTCGTGAGCTCGCTTTCGCTGCCAACATGCCTTTTTGGCGCACGTATTCATAGTTTGCTTGTTTAATCTGCGCTTGCTTAGCCTGGTACTGAGCGTTGAGACTATTAAGAGACGCTTGGGCTTCTTTGAGGCTGTTTTGCTGAGTCAGGCTGTCAATCTGTGCAATCAAGTCCCCCTGTTTTATCTCATCCCCTAAGTTCACAGCGAGGCGTTGAATTTGCCCAGATACTTGCGCACCTACATTCACCAATTTGGACGCTTGCAACATGCCGTTAGCTAATACCGCCTTTTCGATATTGCCTTTGCGAACGACTTCTGTCGCGTAAGGAGAAATGGGTTCTGGACGTTGCAGATAATGATAACCACCAGCACCAATAGCAAGTAGGCCACACAAAACGAGCCATTTTTTATTGAGTTTCATAGCAGGAGTGAAGTAAATAATCGTTTTGATTTTATACTGCTATTTGTCTTAGCCGTACAGGGTACGAGACGTAAAGATAGGTAAATTAACGTCAAGAAACTGAATGAATAACTTCACTAACGTGAAAAATCAGAGATATTATAGTCACTTCAAAACTTTATTATTCAATACGTATAGCAAAGACCATTTTTAATATAGAAATTCAAGTTATAAGTATTATAAACAAAACTTTTAAATACCAACAAACCAGTAAAATCTAAACTTATTCAATATGCCATCCATTTAGATTTCATTATGGCCATTTTTAAATTGTTGAATTTCAAGAGGAGTTAAGTGACAAGTTAAATAAAAAATACCCACATAACACAGGTAAGACCGAGAGGAGTGTGTCATGTGGGTTTAAACGATAGTTCTCTTGCTGATTCGAACTACCAACGTTGGGATGCAATGGAAATACAAATGACTCAGAGTTTCCATCACGGACACTTTATCGCTGGATTTCCCTCTATTTGTTAGGGAACAGTCAGTACAATAAAAATAGAGAAGTAATACCGCAAAAATAAAAATAGAGGTTCAGGATTTAATTTACACGTAAAATAATTACTATATTCACGCCATGAAGCATTAATAAATTCAACAATAAATATTTATTAAGTTAAATTTACTTATTGTCAGCACACTGTTAGTTTTACTCTTAAATGCACTGGTCAGATTTGTTTGTTTTACTAATTTTCGTTGCAATACAACTTCTAATTAATTCATGAGAAAAACATGCAGCGACAATTCACTCTTTCACCGATTTATTTATTAATCGGGTTAGCCTCCTCGACGGCGTATGCCGGTGGTTTTCAAATTAACGAACATTCTGCGACGGGTCTTGGTCGTGCTTTTGCTGGTGATGCCGTCATTGGTGATAATGCATCTGTAGTCAGCCGCAACGCCGCAGCGATGACGCTGTTTAAACAAAATGCCTTATCGTTCGGTGTCACTTACGTCAAACCTGACGTTACCGTTAAAAATGCGCAATATCATCGAGCTAACATTAATGCAGATGTCAATGTTGGTATGGGCGGTTTTCCTCCGTCCCCTCAAGTTGACATTACCCCGTCATTCTCTCAAACCGTGACCGACATTGATGACGTCGATGGCGTTGGTCAACCAGCCGTTGTACCCAATTTTTACTTTATTCACCCTATCAACGACGACTGGTATCTAGGCTTATCGGCATATTCCAACTTCGGAACCGACATGGAGTTTAAACCAAACTATGGCGCACCTGTTTTTGGCGGTGTCACCAGCGTAGCGAGTGTCAACCTTGGCGCAAGCTTGGCATACAAGGTGAACGATCGTTTTAGTATCGGTGGTGGTATTGATGTGATTTACGGCTCTGGTGAGCTGTACCGCGATATGGACGTGGGTGTTTGCGTTGGTGGGAACATACTTGGAAACGAACTAGAACAACGCTGTGGATCCGTAAAAGGCAACGCACTTGATGTGGAAGCTGGCGGCATTGGGCTTGGCGCGAACATTGGCATGATGTACGAGTTTAACGAACGTCATCGCTTAGGTTTAAGCTACAAGCACAGCCCTAACATTGATGCCAAGGGTGACATCCACTTTGCTGGCGAATCGTACGACTCGCTTGCTATGCCGCTACCGGATATTGCGGAGTTTTCCGGTTATCACCGCGTCTTACCTAAATTTGCCCTGCACTATTCTGTGCAGTGGATTGGTTGGTCAGCATTTGACAGCTTGAAAGCTGATGATCAGTTGCTAAAAGATTTTCAGTGGCAAGACTCCGCGCACTACTCCATCGGTGCGACTTGGTACGCCAATGAACGTTGGACACTACGCACGGGTTACATGTTCGACAAAACACCTGTCGATGAGCTGACTTCGCTTTCTATCCCAGATTCGAACCGTCACTGGTTATCTGCGGGGGCCTCTTACCAATGGTCATCAGATACCACGGTTGACATCGGCATGACGTACTTGATTGGTGAAGATGTCAACGTAGAAGAGTACGCGTATGAAGGTGTTCCTGCACCGATGGTGACGGGCGTTACCCATTCAAATGCGTTTCTAATTGGTACCCAGCTCAGCCACCGTTTCTAATTTGTCAGGCAGTGATCAGACCTCTAGGTCATTGCCTTGTAACAACGCTTATCAAGGCGACCGAACAGAGACATTATTATGAACAAAACACTACTTGCTTTTTCACTCTCACTTCTCACTCTAAGCGCGGCTCAGGCTTCTGAATGGGGCTATGGCAATGACAAACACGGGCCAGAGCACTGGGGAGAAATCGCCAAAGACTGCGCAACCACGAAAAACCAAAGCCCAATCAACATCGACAACCCAGCCGATGCAAAACTGGAAGCACTGAACCTTTCGTACACTGGTCAGGTCATTGGTTTAACCAACAATGGTCATACGCTGCAAGCGCAAGTGAACAGACGTAACAGCTTCACCATCGATGGCGAGACGTTCGAGCTGCAACAGTTCCATTTCCACACACCTTCAGAAAACCAAATCAAAGGCCGCCAATATCCACTTGAAGCGCACTTTGTGCACGCCAACGCAGATGGCGAGTTGGCGGTAATTTCGGTGATGTTTGATGCTGGCGATCAAAACGCAGCACTGTCTAAACTGATCAACGCAATCCCACAAGAGAATCAAACCACTTTCTTTAAAGATACGTTTGAGATTAAAGACTTACTGCCAAAAACTGCAAACTACTATCGATTTAACGGCTCTTTAACCACACCGCCATGTTCAGAAGGTGTGCGCTGGTTTGTGCTTAAAGACACTCAAACCTTATCCAAAGATCAAGCCGCGAAACTGATGGAAGTCATGGGACAAAACAATCGTCCGCTGCAACCGCTAAATGCGCGCGTTGTACTTTCTAACTAATCGCCACATTCGATAAGGGGCATCGTATTTGCCCCTTATTTTGATTCGCTCTAACCTCACTTCGTTACAGGAACCCCCAATGAAAACTCCATCTGTTCTGTCACTCTTACTCGCACTCGCCCCGACATTCGCCTTCTCTCATAACCTTTCTGTCGGTCAAACCACCCCTTCCGTCAGCATTGATACCTATGGCGAAATGACGCAGCAAGGAGACGATGTGGCTTATCAACCTTGGGCAACTCAGCAGATGTTAGGCAAAGTCCGTGTGATACAAGCCATTGCAGGTCGTAGTAAAGCCAAAGAGATGAACGCGCCGCTGATGTCAGCAATCACTGCCGCTCACTTTCCTGAAGATCAGTATCAGACCACAACCGTGATCAACCAAGAAGACGCCATTTGGGGAACCGGTACACTTGTTAAATCGTCGGCAGAGGACAGCAAAAAGACATTCTCTTGGTCTTCCATGGTGTTAGACAAAAATGGCGTATTAGCAACAACTTGGGATCTACAGCAAGAAAGTTCTGCGATTATCGTACAAAATAAACAAGGCGAAGTTTTATTCGTGAAAGAAGGGGCTTTAACTCAAGACGAAGTCACACACGTCATCGAACTGATTAAACAGAATATCTAAACCTAAGGTAAGGAAAAGCTATGAAACTGTTCAACACCATCGCACTCTGTCTTTTAGCGGCTGTGGCCTCTTTCCAATCGGTTGCTGGAGACAACGATTGGGACAAGATTGCAGATAAAACCGTCAGTTTTAAATCAGAAACCGACACAGTCAATCCACTGTCACCATTTGCTAACGCTCGTTTCAGCCACATCAAAATCAAATGTACGCAAGGTACGGTCGATCTGAAAAGCGTTAAAGTAATCATGAAAGATGGTCAGGAAAAGACGTTCGACAGTTTAGGTGTTCTGACTAAAGGCATGTCATCAAGAAGCTTAAGCCTACCAACAAAAGATAACGCGAAGTTAGACAAAATCGAGTTGAACTATGAATCGGTTGGCAGCACTGCGCTGCAAGTCGCGGGGGTGACCAAAAAAGCGCAAGTGGAAATCTTAGGTAAGAAAATCGACGAGTAAGCAATGGCTCAACGAGCTCACCCAAACTAAAAACAGCGGCACTAGGCCGCTGTTTTCATTAAAAAATCGTCATGAATAACTAAATGAATTTCTTCAGCTTCGCCAAACCATAAGCGGCGATGGTGACACAATCTTTGATCGTGCCGTCGATCATCATCTGTTCGAACTCCTCAACAGAAAAAGCGCGAGTGATCAAATCCTCTTCTTCACTGTCGAGTTGATTGCCCACGTCCGTTAAATCACTGGCGAAGTAGACGTGACATGTCTGATTCAAAAAGCCGTATGCGATAAACTGCGCGCCGACATACGCCATAGCGCTCGCCTGCATGCCCGTTTCTTCACGCAGCTCGCCTTTGGCAAGCTCAAGATGATCCGCATCTGGGTTTGATTCCCACGCCCCTTGTGGGATCTCCCAACAACGTTGACCTACGGTGTAACGGTACTGCTGAACCAAGTGAATCATCCCGTTATCGATAGCCAGAATCGCAGCACAATCAGGTTTGTCGACCACACCATAGATGCCCTCTGCGCCGCTCGGACGTAAAATTTTGTCCTCACGCACCGTCATCCACTTATTCTGGTAAACGACTTTGCTGTCTAGCTGTTTGATATCTGACATGATTATTCCTTGATTTTTCTGAGGGTTACTGCGGAATAATACCCGATTCGGTTACGCCACCAAAATGTTCTTTAGTTCACTCAAAGACTCAACGGTGTAATTTGGTGCGATACGCTCATCGACGCTTGCGCCTGTGGTATTTAACCAGCAAGTTTCAATACCAAAATTATTACCACCCAGAATATCGGAATGCAGGTTGTCACCCACCATCAGTACGCGCGTTTTGCATGGGTTGCCCATTTGCTGCATCGCGTATTCAAAAATACCTAAGTCCGGTTTTGCTACGCCCACTTGTTCAGAGATCACCACTTTATCGAAGTACTCAGTCATCCCTGTGCGCTCAAGGCGAATTGCTTGCAACTCTGTAAAACCGTTGGTGATGATGCCCATTTTGGCTTTGCCTTGCAGCGCTTCCATCAGCTCTTTTGCACCTGGCAACAAGCTGCAAATATCGGCCATTGCTTCTAAAAATGCGCTGTTGAGATCTGCTGTTGTGGTATTCAGCTTCTCAGCCCACTCGGTAAAACGCTTATGTTTTAGCTCATCTGCCGTTACTTTGCCGTCTTGGTAATCCACCCAAAGCGGTTTGTTTACGGTTTGGTAATGAGCAAAATCTTGTTCAGTAAAATCTACGCCTTTGCGAGAAAACATAAGCTGCAAACCTTTGAAAGCATCAAAGTGGAATAAGGTTTCGTCAGCGTCAAACAGGATCCAATCGTACTTCATTTTCTTCTTCCCAAAATCAAGGTCGTAATACTGGTGCATAGTCTAGATTGTTTTCTTCTTGAAGATAATCTCTATAATTGGAAATTAATTGTATCCTTGTGCTCAACAATAAATGCTTCACGATAATAGGAGATTGATGTGAACGCGATTGCCTCCCTGCCCGTTTTTGTTGCTGTTGTCGAATGCGGCAGCTTTTCCCTTGCGGCCAAACAGCTGAATCTGACGAAATCGGCGATCAGCAAACGCATCAACCAACTAGAAGACGATTTGGGCATTCGTCTCCTTAACCGAACCACGCGTAAGCTGAGCCTGACCGAAGCGGGAGAACGCTATTTTGAGTACGCCTCTCAAGCGCTCAACCTAGCCCAACAAGGCGTGGACGCGGTATCGGAGCTGCAAGGCTCTCCACAAGGTCGGCTCAAAATTACCGTGCCGATGTCTTTCGGTGTGCTGCATATCGCGCCTTTGATCAGCGAGTTTCTCGCTCGTTACCCGAAAATTGAAGTGGATTTAAACCTCGAAGACAAAATGGTCGATTTGGTTAAAGACGGTTTTGATTTGGGGATCCGTATTGGTGAACTCACCTCTTCCAATCTAATCGCAAAACGTCTCGCCCCTTGTAAAAGTGTGCTTTGTGCCTCACCAGATTACTTAGAGGAGTTTGGAACACCACAAAAACCAAGTGATTTAGTTGGTCACAACTGCCTGCGCTACTCCTATTTCCGTGGCGGCGTCGAGTGGATGTTCATCAACAATGGCAGCGAATACAAAGTGCTTCCAAAAGGAAACTTTATCGTCAATAACAGCGAAGCTATTCGCCAGTTGCTGTTAAGAGGTTCGGGCATTGCTCAACTGCCGACGTTTATTGCAGGAAGAGACTTTGCCGCAGGAAATCTAAAACCGGTGATGGAAGAGTATTCTCTACCAGAACACGCCATTTATGCGGTTTTTCCTGAGCGCAAGCACATGCCGTTGAAAGTAAGAGCCTTTATCGATTTTATCAGCGAAAAACTCGGCACAGATTTACCTTACTGGGATCGTTACAACAGCCCAGAAAAATAACCATATTGATGATAAGTGAGTGAGATTTCACTACTGACATGTTCTGACATTCCATCCGCGTAACCTTATTTGGAACTCAACAGGCAATCCGCCAAAACCAATAAGGAATCACAATATGGAAACCGTTATCGAAACTGTGCAATTTCGTCTAACCGCAGGCACAACAGAGCAAGACGTGATCGCTGCTGCCAAACAGTCACAAACGTTTGTGAAGAATCTGCCGGGCTTTTTGTATCGCTCACTCAGTCACGAAGCGACTGACGGTGTGTGGACAGACACCATTTACTGGCGTTCAATGGATGATGCAAAACAGGCGGGAAAACAGATTAAGCAAGCCGTTGAATTTCAGCCTCTGTTATCAATGATTGACTGCGAAAGCTTCGAGCTTAAACATCACAACTTAAAAATGTGCAGTGAGCTAGAGAAGTAATCAGCCACACTACCACTAACAACCAGTAGGTCTAGATAAGGAACATCATGAGCAAATCAGAACGACTGTTTGAGCTACTGACGCTTCTGCGCGCAAAGCGTTACGCCGTGACAGCGAAAGAGCTCGCAGAAAGAATGGAAGTTAGCGAACGTACGATTTATCGCGATATTCAGTCGTTGCTTAGTTCTGGTGTTCCGATTCAAGGTGAAGCAGGTGTTGGCTACCTGTTGCAAGCTGGCTCTCATCTGCCGCCTTTGATGTTCTCAGAAAAAGAGATGATGGCGCTTGAACTGGGTATGCGGATGGTTCGAGCCTGGTCGGATGCCGAACTCGCCGAAGCGTCTCACTCTGCGTCCACCAAAATACTTTCGGTATTGCCCGATAAGCTCAAACAACAAGTGGAAGATTGTCCGCTGATTGTGCCCGATTATCACACCCAATCCGAGACTGCCAAACGAGGGCAGCTTCTGCGCCACGCGATTGATCATCAGTTTAAGGTCAGTTTGGATTACCAAGATGAAAGCGGACAGGTGACCGAGAGAAAAATCCAACCGTTAGGCCAGTTCTTTTGGGGCAAAGTCTGGACGCTGGTCGCCTGGTGCGAATTGCGCGATGACTACCGCCAGTTCCGCCTCGACCGTATCCAAGCACTGCGTATGCACGATGAAGAGTTTCAGAGTGCGGAAACCAAATCTCTCAAACATTATATTGCGCAGTATGAATCGAAAGATTGAGTGTTCTTCATCCTTCCATCACAAGGATTCTAAATTGCTCTGCTCAATGCGAGATATTTGGAAAGGCACATTTAGTTAAACTAATGTTTCATTTTTAACAGATGCGCAACCAACCTAAGATCGTTAACTTAAGTAGCACGTCAACCACACCGGAGCGTGAAGCTATGAAAGTACTGATTCAATACACCCAAGCAGGGAAATATCGAGATCAAGCGTGGGAGTCTTTAACTCTTCGATCTAAAGGTGATATGCAGGCCGTTACCCCTTCTTATGCTGCCCAACTTATCGAACAAAGCAAAGCGACACTTGTGATGACAGAGGAGCAACAAATCGTTATTCATCCATAACCGACTATTAGCCTTGTTTAACCAACCTTTGTTAGTTGTGCAAGGCTTACATCTCGCCATTACACGTTATCCATTTTATACACGACCAACTATATTTGGAGGTTGGCCTTAAGCATTTTTCCGAACATTGATGTTTGTTCGTTTAATCATTCAACCTAGCTCAGGTGAAAAGCGAAAGTTACCCGATGTATCCCAAGAGGTGCCTAGGTGGTACCGTCTATTATCCTTCATATTAATATGGGTAATTATCATAAACTCTACAATGTTAGCACTTGTATTTTTTATCGCAGGTTTTTTATCACTAGCAAATCATGTATGACCTTCACTTATCCAACCAAGTTTAATATCACACTTTAAATGTAAAAAATCACATTAACAATTTCATGCAAATAATAAATACATCAGCTAATTTGTAACTTTTTAAAATGAAAGTCTAGAATGCAAAAAATAAACCTTTTTAAATATAGTTTTTTGTTAGTATCTGCACAAACAAATTATTAGCTAAAGGTGCTCTGTGTCGGGATTATTTGAGTATAAAATAAAAACTCATGATAACTTATCATCAATTATATTAAACATGTATGGTGCTCCATATGGTAGCAAGGACTATCAGATGGTACTGACTCATATAATGACATTAAACAAGCATATTTCAGATCCTAACCGCATTAGAGCAGGCGATATCATTTGGTTATCAGCTCTACCCAAATCAAGCTCTCAACTTAAAACTCAAAGTAACAATGCGTTACCTCCTAAAAGTATCGCGAAGCTAGGGATCTACCCAGCGTCTAAACCTCAAATGCCCAGCTCTCCTCCCCATAAAGTTTTGCCTCCCAATCTTCTCAGCTACAATCAACCTCCAAAATCAATCTCAAATCAAGTTCCACCGCAACATGCTGACATGTTTTGGGCGTTGGCATGGCTAGAAAACAACGCCAATATGATTACTATTCCAGGAGGTACCTTGATGGGTGCTACAGGGAACTTGATGAGTAAAGGAAATATTAAGCTCATTGAGAACATCAACGACCTTTACGCAAACTATAAAAACGGAGTAATAAGTAAAGGACAATATGATGGTAGACGTAAAAAACATTTAGACCTACTAAAGAAAAATGTTGGCCCTATGGAAAAGCTGTTATTTGGCAACAAAACGACTCACCAGTCTATTCGCATAGCTCGAAGTGGAGGGTTACCTGCGAATGCTCATATAGTTAAACAAGCCGAAAAACTGAATAAAATAGCTCAAGCATCTAAAGTGGGCGGACATGTTTTAGTCGGTGTTGGTCTGACGGCTTCCTGCATTCAGATTGCGAATACACAAGACCAACATGAGAAGAATGAAATTTTTGTTGAGTCAATAACTAGCACAGCTGTAGGAATGGGTACCAGCGCGTTAGTCGGTCTATTTTTAGTATCAAACCCTATTGGCTGGGGGACTGCCATTGTACTCGCTGCCGGTACTACCGCTATTGGGTACGCCTCCGGTAAAGCAGCTGTGCTTACATACAACAACTTAGGCTCTCAGCCTGACTTAGTTTCAAAGACAAATTTGGGTGCCATATGCAATTAGTTTGGAATATTATTGGATACTTAATGTTTTCTGGAATATTGATTATTTTTCTCCAGACATTATTTATAGGTATCATGCATATTTTAATGCCAAAAAAAGTTGTCAATAGTTACTTTACAGAACCTTATTTTAACACTTTCGAACTAGCTCTATTTACGGGATGGCCTTACGCATTTTTCCGAACATTGATGTTTGTTCGTTTAATCGTCCAACCTAGCTCAGGTAAAAAACGAAAGTTACCCGATATCTCCAAAGAAGTGCCTAGATGGTACCGCTCACTATCAATTCTATTAATAGGAATAATTATTATAAACTCCTCTATGCTGATAGTCGTATTCTCTTCAGCTGGAATACTCGCATTAGTAGATAGTTTAAACCCTTAATACCTTATTGTTTTTCAAGTTCAAGTTGAAACTTTGAAGTTGAATAATGTAGAAATAGCTTATTTGGGCTTAATGTAACTCGAATAAGCTATATTCTTCTCGAAAGCTATATAATTGTCACAACGACGCTTGCTCTCTTACAATAATTCTTCTTCGTTGAGACGACGAATCAACTTAGCTGGCGTGCCTCCGTATAGACAATCTGGCGGCACATCATGGTTGACTACCGAGTTCGCTGCAATCACCGAGCGAGCGCCAACTGTTACACCTTGGTTAATAACGGAGTTACCGCCAATCCACACATCATCTTCAATCGTGATGGGTTTACAAAACGTTTCCCAACGTCGGCGACTGCGGTAATCAACAGAATGAGAAGCGGTATAAAATTGCACGCTCGGTCCAATGAGCACGTGGTTCCCGATGGTAATTTTGGCACCATCGAGCATGACCACGTTCATGTTGATAAAGGTTTCTTCACCTATTTCGATGGTCTTACCAAATTCACAATGAAAAGGGGACTGGACAATACAACGGCCTACCTTGCCAAATAGCTGCTTTTGCAATTCGTCGCGCTGACTTTCGTCGGTGTTATTATTAAGTGCTCTAAGTGCTTGAAGAGCATGGCTTCTAATGGCGTCAATTTCTTTGTCCATGCCATCAAAGACCTGGCCAGACATCATTTTTTCTAGTTCTGTCACTGGAAGACTCCTACAACCTGCAATTACTGCTTTCAGATTCTTCACAAGGTACGTGAATTGCGAAATAAAAAAAGAGAAAAGCCCGGACTTTTCTCTTTCCTGTTTTTATATTTTGTGGAGTCTGTCGGCTTACACAATTTCCCAGCTGTGGGTCATCTCAACACCTTCACCTAGCATTAAGCAAACCGAGCAGTATTTTTCTAGCGAGTCAGCCGCCACTTTTGCTACGACTTCTGGGTCAAGCTCGTCACCTGACACTTCAAAGTGGATATTCACTTGCGTAAAGATACGCGGTGCGGTTTCACGACGCTCTGTGGTTAGCTTGGCATTAACTGACGAAACCTTTTGGCCTGCTGTTTTCAAACCATCAACAACATCGACAGAGCTACAGCCACCAGCAGCCATTAGTACCATTTCCATTGGGCTTGGTGCGGTTGCACCACCATTGCCATCCATCACTACGGAGTGGCCCGACTGAGATTGCCCAAGGAATTTAAAATCTTCTATCCATTTAACTTCAGCTTGCATGATTTACCTCATTTAGCATCGCTTATTCAAGGCATCGTTGCCCTTACTAGCGGTGTGTTTCTTGTCGATACTTTAGCTCTATCGCATAAAAGGGCAACGGAATTTTCAACATCACTGTAATTTTTTCGCTCGGTTACCTTTCTCTATACGTAACACTTTTTATTTAAGTAACACTTTCTACAAAAATAACGATGAGGTAGCTATGAAGAATATGTCTAAGTTATTGGCCGGTTTCTCCTTCGCACTTCCAGTCTTGTTTCTACTATTGAGTAAAACAGGTACCGCCGATACGATGGATAAGCTGAAGGCTTCAGAGAATACAAGAATCGCAACGCTAGCTGGCGGTTGTTTCTGGTGTACAGAATCGGATTTAGAGCAACTGCCCGGCGTAATCGATGTTGTATCAGGTTATTCAGGTGGTCATATTGAAAACCCGACTTACCGCCAAGTCTCTTCTGGTAAATCTGGTCATATTGAAGTGATTGAGGTGAAGTACGATCCTGCTGTCGTGAACTACGAGCAAGTGCTGGACTACTTCTTCCGTCATATCGACCCTACCGACGATAAAGGTTCATTTGTTGACCGTGGTCCTCAATACCGTCCGGCGATCTTCTATCATAATGCGGAGCAAAAGCAGATTGCTAAGCAGTTTATGATGGAAATCGACAAGGCGATGATCTATCCAAAACCGTTGAAAACAGAGCTGATCGAGTTTGAAAAGTTTTACCCTGCGGAGTCGTATCATCAGGATTACTACAAGAAGAGTAGCCTGAAGTACAAATACTACCGCTACGCATCAGGTCGCGATAAATATCTCGACGAAGTATTTGGTGAAGATCGAAAAGAAAGCCCTAAAACACTTCGACAGTTGATTGAAGAAAAAAAGCTGCTTTCGAAAGTGAAAGTGTACAGTAAGCCTGCTCAGTCTGAAATCAAATCAAACTTAACAGAGCTACAGTATTACGTGACGCAAGAAGAAGGCACGGAGCGTCCGTTTGATAATGAATACTGGGACAACAAAGAAGCGGGAATTTATGTGGATATTGTGACCGGTGAACCGCTATTTTCTTCTACTGATAAATACAAATCTGGCACAGGTTGGCCAAGCTTTACTCGACCAATTAACCCGGGTTACATCGTGGAGAAAACCGATTATAAACTACTCTACCCTAGAACGGAGATCCGCAGTAAGTTTGGTGATTCACACCTAGGTCATGTGTTTAAAGATGGTCCGAAGCCGACGGGATTACGCTATTGCATGAACTCTGCTGCGATGAAATTTGTACCTGTGAACAAGATGGCGAGTTTAGGCTACGGCGATTACCTGTACCTATTTGATAAGTAGTTTTAACCAAATTAGGAGTGAACATTCAGCGCGATGAAAGGTTTTAAATCCAACCTTCCCATGAAAGTCTGTCCGGTCTGTCAGCGCCCATTTTCTTGGAGAAAGAAGTGGGCGCGAAATTGGGAGGAAATCGTTTATTGTTCTGAGCGTTGCCGAAGAAATAAATCAACGAAAACGTAGGTCACTCCGACCCTATCTGGAGTATGTTATTTCATTTGTATTAACGTTTGTACGCGTTCTCTTACCAAGGTAATAACGTCCCATCATAAGCCCAAAACGCCCCGCTATCTTGCGGGGTTGCTTTTTCTATCAAGCCTAATAAATCCTTAGCAACTCGCTCTGGCGTGAACAACTTTCCCTCTGGGACATTGGTTTGAAAAGGTGCCGACAAAGCGGTATCTGTGGTGCCAGGGTGAAGTGAAAGCACCGTGCCATGTTTGACCACTCTTTGCCATTCGATCGACATGGTTTTTAGGAACATGTTTAATGCGGCTTTCGATGCTCGATAGCTGTACCAACCACCTAACTGATTATCGCTAATGCTGCCAACTTTGGCCGAAATGGTCGCAAACTTGGGTGCAGTACTGCGCTTTAGCTTGGGCGTGAAGTATTTCGCCAACAGCAAACTTGGCAAAGTATTAACCGTGATGGTTTGCTGAAAGAAGTCTGCGTCGAGCGAGCTAAGATTCTTCTCAGGACCTTTCTCTTGGGTGTGCAACATACCAACACAGTTCACCAACCAATCGACGTGTTCAATCTGCTCACTGAACGCTTTTACCTGCTCGTCTTGCGATACATCCACTTGATGCCAAACGACATTTGGGTGTTGCCAATCTGGTTGCTGCTTACGATAAGTGGCATGCACGCGAGCTTGAGGAAACCGAGCTGCGGCTTCTCTCACCATCGCCAAACCAATTCCACCATTGCCACCGACGATGAGTATTTCCATCACAAGTTCTCCACGTTTTCTATGTAGTGCTCTGCGGTATCAAGAATCGCTTGGCGTTGTTGTTCTTCCATGTTGTCCCAAGAGCGGAAAATCATCCCGATTCGTGGATTGGCTGCGAGGCGCTTGTCGTGTTTGTTCATAAAGCGCCAATAAAGGCTGTTAAACGGACACGATCCTTCCCCACTCCTCGCCTTATTGTCGTAATGGCAACCCTTACAGTAGTCGCTCATTTTGTTGATGTAAGAACCACTCGCCGCGTAAGGTTTGGTGCCAACAATGCCGCCATCCGCAAACAATGCCATGCCACGTGTGTTCGGCATTTCGACCCATTCAATCGCATCAACATAGATACCGAGATACCACTCATCCACTTGATCTGGGTCGATCTCGGTTAGCAAGCAAAAGTTACCAGTGACCATCAAACGTTGGATGTGGTGTGCGTAGGCATAATCGAGGGACTGCTCAATCGCATTGCGCATACAGGCCATTTTGGTTTCGCCACTCCAAAAGAAGTTTGGCAGCTTTCTTTCTGCGCCCAGCTCGTTCTTTTTCGGGTAATGAGGCATGTTCGCCCAATAGACGCCTCGAATGTACTCTCGCCATCCTAAGATTTGGCGAATAAACCCTTCGACTTGAGAAATGTCGATGTCTGCGTTGGAATGAAATGCCTTGAGTGAAGCATCAATGACTTCTCTCGGGTGCAGCAATTTGCTGTTAAGCGAGAATGAAATTCGGCTGTGATACAAGCTCCACTTAGCATCGTGCTGGCCTGTCATGGCATCTTGAAAACGTCCAAATAACGGCAGACAGACTTGGCAGAAATGCGCGAGTAAAGAGAGGCTTTGCGCGCGATTAATCGGCCACAACAAGTCCCCTTCGAGATTTCCGATGGTTTTGATGTCATGTCGTGCCAGCCGCTCAATAATGCCGTGGATGTCAGTACTGAACATCAAAGGTTGTGGCAGTTGTTCAATGTCTTTGGCTTTGAGCTTGTTACGATTATTGGCATCGTAATTCCATTTTCCGCCGACGGGCTTTCCGTCTTGCATCAAGATGTCGAAGCGCTTGCGCATACGGCGGTAAAAGTGCTCCATCATGATGTGTTTACCTTGAGGAAACTGCGATTCTATTTCCTCAAACGGCAACAAAAAATGTTCCGAGTCGACACAACGCGTCACGACCCCATCAAGCTTTAGTTTGGCTAACTGCTCCAGAAGACGGTATTCATCCGGGCGTTGATATTCAAACTTACTTGCACCAACTTCACTCGCGTAGTGTTGCAAGACTTGCTCAAGATCGTCGAAGGATTGTGTGTCATCCAATGTGAGATGCAAAACTTGATGACCCTCGCTCTGACGCTCTTTCGCAAACTGTTCCATTGCAGAAAAGAACGCACACACTTTCTGAATGTGATGCGTGACGTAAGTATTCTCTTGCTTGAGCTCCGCAATCAGGTAAAGCACTTGCTCATCCGGTTGCTGAAACCAAGAGTGCTCACTGTTGAGTTGATCGCCCAAGATCAATCGTACGGTTTCAAATTGCATTACGGCTTCTCCGATGACGAAGCTTTGTCACTGCTGCCCATCACAATCGGCCAATCGACCATGTCTACACTATCCAAATGCGCGCCAGGACAACGACCTTGCCACCTATCGATGAACTCCATGTGCGGATCGTACATTTCGGTTTGCTTTTCGAGGTTGAATTGTCGTGAACCACGCGGATCAGCACCAACGCCCGCTAGGTATTGCCAATTTCCCCAGTTTGATGCCACATCGTAATCAACCAGTTGTGACTCAAAGTACGCCGCGCCATAACGCCAATCGAGGCCAAGTTCATGCACCAAACAACTGGCGACTAACTGTCTGCCACGATTCGACATATAACCAGTTTCATTAAGTTGGTGCATACACGCATTGACGATAGGAAATGGCGTTTCACCTTTCTTCCATTGTTGGAAACGGTGCGCGTAAAAGCTGGTGAGTGGTGCTTGATTTTGGATGCCACCGAATCGGAAGAGCTGTCGCTTGTGTCGACGGGCATACCAATAAAAGTATTCACGCCAAAGCAGTTCGAAGTAAATCCAGTAGGTTGAATCATTTGCACCATTCTCCGCTTCATAACGTTTCAACATGGCATAAATAGTTTTCGGAGAAACGCACCCATGAGCTAGCCAAGGAGAGAACTTGGTGGAGTAATCCATGCCATCTAAACCATTGCGTGTTTGTTTGTATTCACTGGCTAGTGTGGAAGCAAAATACTGGCGACAATGTTCAAGCCCGCGGCTTTCTCCACCATGAAACGCAGCTTTTGTGTCAATGTAATATGCAGTAACGGAAGGAAGATTCACACCTAAAGGAATTGGAGGTAACGAACGGATACTCTCGTGGGGCCGAGAGATGTCTAAACCTTCAACTTGCTTTCTAAACTGCGTGAAAGTCGTAGGCAGATTGCTCAAGTCAAATGGCAGTTGTTCTTCCCTTAACAGGGTCCGGATTGCTTGCTGTTTAATTTTTACATGAGACGCGCCTTCAACTGCACGATCTAACGCTTGTTGCTCATCCGAACCGGGAAAGGCGTCAGCATATATATGTGTGACGCCGAAGCGATTAACAGCATACTTGATTGCTTGATCGGGCGTTAGTTCAACCGCCCATAATCGCTGACCAAGGTGATTCAAAGATTGATTGAGTTCACTAAGCGATAAGTCGAGAAACTGCAATTTCGCACGCCCGAAAGAGGCTTCCTGCGCAAAGTGATGCAAGTAAGGCGTCATTGAAGGGTAGCAATACAAGCAAATTAACTCGTCCATTTCTACACTGGCGCTTTTCAACAGTGGGTTGTCGTGCAATCGCAAGTCGTTCGTGAACCAATAAAGTCCTATTTTCTTTTTCAATTCGCACCCTCAGATGTTAATTCTTCGTCTACGAGTTCTTTTCACGGAGACCCTGACGTTAAGCCTTTTGATTTACTTGCATTTATACGAAAACGAGAGTTTGACGATCATTAGGTTACTAACGTTTACACGGAATCCATTTGCTGGATATCTCAAAACACGCAATACCACCAAATGCCTGTACATGTTTCATACTGATATTTTATAAAATTCGAATCCAACGGTATTGATCACGATCTTAATCACTCATTTTCTATATAAACCATGCAAAAGTGATAAAAATTAAAGCGACATTAGTTAATATCCGTTAATCTAAGCCCAATCCCATTTTGCTAGTACCATCGCAGAAATGACCGACGAGTTTAAGAAATCAACCGCTAATTTAAAAAAAGCGGTCCCACTGATGATCAAAAACCATGTTGCTGCCACGCCAGCCAACTACGCGCTTTGGTATACCTACGTTGACAAGACCATTCCAGAACTCAACTTTGAGTTAGACACGGTGTTAGAAAACTACGGTATTTGCCCGCCAGCAACCAATAAACAGCTTTACAACAACTATGTGGCCAGCAAAGCAGAAACCAGCCTTGAAGATCTTAGAACCAATGTAGAAGTTCTGCTACATGAAGTATCCAGTTCAATGAGCGATACGATTTCAGATACTTCCTCCTTTTCTGAGATGGTAGACAAAAGCTTTAATAAACTGGAAAAAGTTGAGGACAATAGCCTAAGCATTGAAGAAGTGATGGTAGTGATTCGTCAACTGGTCGCAGAGTCACACGAAATTCGTCACTCAACAAAGTTTTTGAATAGCCAATTGACTAACGCGAGTGAAGAAATTTCTCGCCTCAAAAACCAACTGGCTGAAGTACAGCAAGATGCGTTGTTCGATGGTTTGTCAAACCTATACAACCGCCGAGCATTTGACAAAGATCTCTCTTCACTTATTGCATCAAATCAGGCAATGACCTTGATCATGCTTGATATCGATCATTTCAAATCATTTAACGACAATTACGGGCACCTTTTTGGCGATACAGTGTTAAAAGCCATTGCCCGCCGGCTACAACAAAGCTGTCGAGATGGAATATGTGCGTACCGTTTTGGTGGTGAAGAATTCGCGTTAATTGTACCTAACAAATCTCTGCGAATTGCTCGCCAATATGCAGACACACTACGCCGGATGATAGAAAAACTGCGTATCAGAGATAAGCGCTCAGGCACACAAGTTCACAGCATTACCGCTTCTTTTGGGGTAGCAGAATTTGAGCCGGGTGATACGCCTGAAGCCTTAATCAATAAAGCCGATAAACAGCTTTATGAGGCAAAACAACTCGGTCGTAACCGCGTGATGCCAATTTAAATAAACTGGCTAAGCGAAAACGACTTTTATGATGAAAAAGAAAACCCCGCGCTGTAAAGTGCGGGGTTTTTGTATCCAATCATGAGTATCTTAATCGACGCTGTAACAGTAACTTAGAATGTAGTCGTCACCATTTTTTGCGGTATATTCTTTATCTTCACTGCATGCCATCGGCTTACCTTTTTTGTCGCCTTTGATTAGACTTATCCAATGGCGCATCGCGGTTGGTGCATTGCCAGTTAGTTCAGGATGAAACGTCGTGCGAGTTTCTAATTGAATATCGTCAATGTCCACTAATTCCACGCAACCAGTGCCTTTGTGACAGCCAAACAGCACTTCTACATGATTGCCCGAATCATCTTTAAACAAAATCGACTTTGGATCTTCCTTTTCACCAGTGTACGCCACAAAATGTTTCGGGCTTTTCAGGCCGCTATGCGTACCGTCTTTGAAGTAAGCCAATACATGGCGGTAATCAATTACGTAACTTGATACGTCTTGGTGCGACCCGTTCTCCAATGGGAACATGCGGTCAAGCAGTTGCTTCGCTTTTACTTGTTTCTCACTCTGCTGCTCAGCACTTACCGCTTCGACGGCAAATACGGCTTCAGCGATAAATGGGCGTTGTTGTTGTTGCATCTCTTTTTTATCGAAGTTCAGCATATTCATCGTCATATCCTCGCACTTAAAAACTCGTCCTAGAGTAAAAACTTAAATCCTTTATTTAAGTTTCAGGCAATTCTGTGAAGTGGATGGTTAATTTCCTTGCCTGCTCATTATGTAGACTAGCGAAATATTGACTACAATTTCACAACAAAAATTTTACAATGTGAATTTTACAAAATGTCTGTGTCAAAAAGCCTTATTCGTCAGTCTCATTTTCTTGGTACGAAAATTCGTAATCTAAGAAAAAACAACCATTTAACGATGGA
>NZ_JAWOTD010000025.1:0-69066 GCF_033338715.1 Vibrio sp. Vb1337
AAAAGCCTTATTCGTCAGTCTCATTTTCTTGGTACGAAAATTCGTAATCTAAGAAAAAACAACCATTTAACGATGGAGGATTTATCTGCCCGTTGTGTAAGAATTAATCCAGAGTACGCTCCTTCGGTTTCTTACCTTTCGATGATTGAGCGCGGAAAACGCGTACCGAGTATCGATATGCTCGAAGTGATCGCGGAAGTTTTTCAAAAAGATCCTGCGTGGTTTTTAGATGATGAACCCGAATTAGAAGCCATCACACCCAACAAAGGGAATCGTGGTGGGATTAGTGGCATGGCGCTGGAGCCGAGCTTCCTGTTCTCCAATGATATTCTTCAAATCGCGATACCAGAAATGCTCTCCCAAACAGGTATCACAGGGCGTCAATTCGCCCACTTACTGATCCGCGCACACCAAGAGAACCACCAAAACCATTTCCCAGACTTAGAACGGGCAGCGGAAGAAGTGGGCTTAAAGCGACTTAATCTGTCAGTGGAAGATCTGATCGACATTGCAAAGAGTATGGGGTTGGATATTCGCTGGGTAGACCGAGCGCCACAAGATGTGATTGATGAACTGGGCGTCAGCGCCAAACAGTTGATTACGTCTTTCATGGAGCCACCTGGGACTATTTATCTCAATAAACGAATGCGTGACTATCCAACCCGATTGAAGTATGACTTGGCGGTATATATCGGCCATCGAGTGCTCCATAGCAGCGATGCAATGAATAACGTTTTATCTATCGGGCATCAAAACAATTGGGAGCAAATGGACAGCCCTGTGTCGAACTCTGAACTCAATTCGCAAGATATCCTGCAAGCTTGGCGTGATTTTGAGTCCAGCTTCTTTGCCGGTGCCCTACTCTGCCCCAAAGTACCCTTTCGTCAGTTGCTTGACCGTTCTGGTTACGAGATTGATGTTCACAAAAAGGCGGGGGTTTCTCCTTCCGTTGCAATGCGTCGCATGACGGTGGTCTCGCCTTACCCTCATTGGCACTATTTTGATGCCTATGGCCCTGGCAAGTTAAAAGCCGTGTATCGCGGAAATGGTATTCCATTGCCTTGGGGCAACATGCGCAAAGTGAACGACCCTTGCCAGCACTGGGCCGTATTCCGACGCCTTTCCCAGCCTTTGGATACCAGTTCAGCGCAAATTTCGATTTTAAATGTTGGCGACGAGCCACGTATCTACTGCTGCGAATCGGTCAACGTATTTGATCCTGCGGGGAATAATCGCGTGCTATGTGCCGGTATTGATCTTAACCCTGCCATTTCTGCACAAGGTGGCGATGCCGTTTCCATAGCGGAAGAACTTAAGTCCCTTTGTGTCGCTTCCGGCGGAAGTAGTGTTATTCCTCCCCACATCAAAAAAGACTTAACGACTATCGCTAAGATATTAAACATCAACTGGATAGAGCGCGGGATTCAAACCCAAGCAAGGTTGATCTGCTCCAGAGGGGCGGTTTGTCCAAGACAACCTAGTTGTTACAGCAAGTGCGGAGAAGCTGATGAGACGGGCAGCGACGTGAATATCATCGGGCTTTAGAAAGAAAAAACGCCAATCACAATAAACGTGATTGGCGGTATATACTTGTGAACAATTTGTATTCACTAACAACGTCAGTTGGCTAGGTGACCCTCGGCTTAATAAGGGTCACTCTAAGTAATGCACGATGCGTGCCAACTTTAAAAAAGCCGTTTTTTAGTAGATCCAGATGCATATCGTTGCTTTATTAACCATTAATTTCGCAAACTGCATTTGCAAAATGCAACATTATGCAAATATGCCACTGAATGCACTGCTAATAACGACTCTCTCAGCAAAGTGTCTGTGAACATATGAAGTCACATATTCTTGCACCTCAATGATGATGAGATTTCGGGCTCCCAACTTTACCATTCTTCTAACCCCTTATTGAAACTGGGTTCAGGCTCATCCGCCATGCTTTTGTTGATACATTCTCTCATCGGCTATTTTCATCATTTGCTCAGGAGATGACATTTTCGGGTCAAATATCGCGTACCCAATACTGGCTTTCAAATAGATAAGCGTTTCATCGTAAATGACGGGCGTCGAGCATAGCGCTAATCGAAGTTTTTGTAGAAGGGACTGAACATTTTCTTCCGTTCCTGGGTGATGAACTACAACTAAGAACTCATCACCGCCCATTCTGGCCACGATGTCTGATTTACGCAGAGAGCTTTTTACCCTTTCAGCCGTAGCGATTAAAACTTTGTCACCTGCGTCGTGACCATAGGTGTCGTTAATGTGTTTAAACCTATCTAGGTCAATATTAATTAAGGCGAAGCTATAACGCTTTTTATAACGTTTCGCTATTTCGAACTGCTGCTTGTAAAACTTCATAAAATAGCGACGGTTTGGTAAATTCGTGAGTTCATCGTGTAAAGCTCTGTCATCTGCAATGGTATACAGTCGATAAATGGCGAACAGCGCGAGGCTAAGTGCGAATATAATGGGATAGCCGATTACTCTAGCTAAATGCAACTGATGCCAAGAGATTTGGCGATCAGCTTTGCCTCCAGAGAAAACCACCATACTCCACCCACCATAAGGAAAATGAACCATCTCTTTTGCATATACCATGCTATTTACACTTTGCGCGCCAAAGAAAGCATCACCAAATGAGCCACCGCTATCGTAACCACGGATCATTAAAGGGTAACGATACGAGAAATCAATTACGCCGGTTTCTCTCATCAGAGCATCGAAATCAATCACCGCACTGATCACTCCCCAGTAGTCCTGATTCATTGGAGGATCAAGAAAAACAGGCACACGCACGATCAAACCTCGGCCACCTTGGATCAATGTCACTGGCCCTGCGATGAAAATTTCTTGTACATCCTTGGCTTTTTGCACCTGTACCCACTGCTGTGGCACTGCGCGGTAATCAAGGCCGATTAGGCGCTCATTACCTTGGCGTGGAAATACGTGACTAATTACATCATTTTTCGCGATACCGATGATTGTAATATGTTTACTTTTATTTAGGATTCGGTGAGCGGCGATACTCAATTCTTCTTCTTGATTTTTAGGAAGTAACGTAATGAGTGTCGCTAAAGTACTGGCTTTGTAGATATCCGCCATAAGTACCGCTTCCAAATTGGAACGGAGAATGGAAAGTTGTTCTTTGGCCTCAACTTGAACTCGCTCTTTGTGAAGCTCTTGCTGGTTTCGATTTAACAGCTCGATAACCCCAATACACAAAGCGAAAAAGGTGAGGAAGAACAATGCAAAATAGCATCGTTTTCTGGGTAAATAACGCATTTTCTCCCCACAACTCGTATACAACTACGAGATTTTTTATTTATTGTTAAAATTCTTATTATCACAAGAATAACCAATCATAATCAGAAAGGTAACAGTGATTGACAACTTTTATGTTTTAGGTGTGAGATGATGCATCAACAAGGCGATTTATTTGGCGGCGATCTATGGCAAGAAGTAGAAAGAGGAAAACTTTATTATGATCCTCAATTTCTTAACCATCTTGAGGCGGATAATTACTTTGACCAACTTCGAAAGACACTGCCATGGCACCAAGAACACATTACTATGTTCGGCAAGTCAGTACTTCAACCTCGCTTACAAGCGTGGCACGGTGATGCAGCATATACTTACTCAGGCTTAACCATGCAGCCTCACCCTTGGACTCCTGAGTTAACTCAGCTGAAAGTGCGTTGTGAATCAGTTGCTGATGTCACTTTTAATTCTGTTCTCGCTAACTTATATCGACACGGCCAAGACTCAATGGGCTGGCACCAAGATAATGAACCAGAGTTAGGTAGAAACCCTGTTATCGCATCTTTGAACTTAGGTGAAACACGTCGATTTTTGCTTAGAAATTTACATTGTAAAACTGAGATTGAATACGAGCTTTCTCATGGCTCCTTACTGATTATGGCTGGCGAGCTTCAGCATCACTGGAAGCACTGCGTACCAAAAACCGCGAAAACCAAAGATGAACGTATCAACCTGACTTTTAGGCAAATTTTTAACTATTGACTCAGCTTTTACATTCTCAATTAATATTGATGGTAGGTTTAGGTTCAGGACTTCATAGGGAATGGATTTATGCGTATTAAACCTCTTAGCTTAGCGGTCTTACTCTCTTGCTCACTTACCTTTGCTGCTCAGGCATCACAGGAAGAGGTACCGCTTCTCGATAATACTCAATCAGCGCAGTTGATTCGTAGTACCTACGAACAAGAACTGTTCACTTTCCCGGCGTTTAAAGAGGGCCATTTTGGCTTACGCATGTACCGCCAAACATTAGATGAGAAATATCACGCTGCCATTTGGACCGACATGGCACAAGTAGCCAGCCGGTTAAACCAATTTGCTAATGAAGTCGTTGAACCAGAAGACATCATTCTCTATTCATCTCAAAGGCTGACCACGTATCAAGAGAAAGAAACCGAACGAGGTCAGCGACGCTATACCGTGACTAAACACCATCCTGAGTACCTTTATCTTGGTGTGGATTTGCTTGGCGCAATGGCAAGAGCAAACGAATACGGCCTAAAGCATAAACAAGACAAAACGCTGAGAAAAATTATTAGGCGCTACGATTTCTCGCGTTACGTTACGGACAAAGAGATGATAGAAGCATGGGCAGCTCAGCTTGCAAACCAAGTCTACTGGCTTCGTCAGTTAGGAGAGCAAGATGTGGTCGAGGAATTCACTCAAACCTTCCGTGACACCTACCCCGACGATAAAGATAAGATGCTTTCAGCTCAGCAGTATTGGAACAAACTCTATGGTATGACGCACATCATCTTTGCCGATTCACAGTATTATCAGGAGCGAGTAAGCGAGAAGAAACACCAATGGATTTATGATTACTTTCGCAACAATATCGACACTATCCTACTGCGCGCCAAAGAAGACGTGATTGCGGAAGTCGGCATTTCGTTTTTGTTAGCAGGCTTGGACCATGATCCGGTCGTAAAGAAAACCCGCCAAGCCATTCGTCACGCAATCAACGCAGAAAAAGGGATGATTCCGTCGGTCGACGGTAACTTTGATCTCAAGTACGGCGAACACCGTAACGTACTAGCCATCATGCTGCTCGATTGGAAAGGGGTACATAAAGCGCCAACTTATCAAGAGCACCCAGAGGCTTTTAAATCGATACCTTACGGCTTAATGCCCAAGCCTTAGAAATAACAAAACCCGCCATTTAGGCGGGTTTTTAGTGTGTATCTTCAATCTAAATTAGAGAGAGATAAAAATGCCCGCTAAGCACGCACTCATCAGGTTAGCGAGTGTACCAGCAGCAACCGCTTTTAGGCCTAGACTTGCAACATCTTTGCGGCGCTCAGGTGCCATCACGCCGATAGAACCCAACTGAATCGCAATTGAGCCAATGTTCGCAAAACCACACAACGCAAAAGTGATAATAATTTGAGTATGCTCAGACAGTGTCGCTTTGTGCTGCACAAAATCGATAAACGCAACAAACTCATTCATCACCACTTTCTGACCAATGTATGAACCCGCAGCTAGAATTTCGTGGCTTGGCACACCAATCAACCACGCTAGAGGTGCAAACAAATAACCAAAAATCGCTTGTAGCGTTACGCCAGAGAAACCAAGTATCTCACCCAAGTTTTCTAGCCCCGTGTTCACCATCGCGATAACACTCACGAAAGCGATAAGCATGGTACCAACAGCAACAGCAACTTTCATACCGCCCATAGCACCGCTTGCTAGCGCATCAATTACGTTGCTTTCTTCTGATTTATCTAGCTCAATATTGTTGTAATCGCTTGGCGTTTGACGCTCAGGAACGATAATTTTTGCCATCATCAAACTACCTGGCGCTGCCATAAAGCTTGCCGCGATCAAGTATTTGAGGTCGACACCCAAACCAGCATAACCACCAAGCACACTGCCCGCCACTGAAGCCATACCACCAGCCATCACAGCAAACAGTTCAGAGCGAGTCATGTTAGAAAGAAATGGACGAATAAGAAGTGGTGACTCGCCTTGAGATAAGAAGATGTTCCCTGTTGCAACCAAAGACTCTGCTTTACTCGTACCCAAGAACTTCTGGATAGCGCCGCCAATAAATTGAATCACTTTTTGCATAATGCCCAAATAGTAAAGGGCGGAGATAAGAGCACTGAAGAAGATGATGATAGGAAGGACACGAATAGCGAAGATAAAGCCAGAAGAAGCGAGGTCACCAAAGAGGAATTTAATCCCTTCATCAGCAAAGCTGAGTAGCCCCGCGACACCATTACTTAAACTCGCCAGCGCCGCTTGACCCAACGGGAAATAGAGCACTAACGCAGCAAACCCCATTTGTAGCATCAAGGCGCGAGATACAGTTTTCCAATTAATGGAAGAACGACCCTCAGAAAGTAGGAAAGCACAACCTAGCAGTGCAACAATACCAAATAGACTAAATAGAACACTCATGAGCTGGACCTACTAAACGTTGAAAAAGAAAAAAGAGCCAAAGGAATTGGCAGAAGAAAGGGACAACGCAGCGAGTGATAACTCACTTTTAGATCCAGAATGTAGACAGAACGAATAGTTCGACATCTTATTTTTACCTTATACAAGCAATTGAACGTAGCTGGTCCGGTCCGTGGGGTCATTCACTGCTGGCGAGCATGTTGCTTGGCCTGCTCCATGTGACGGCTTGTATGGGTAAGGGTCCTGAACAACTAAACCCTAATTCCCGCTTAAACGGGACGCAAGTATAGCCAACAAAAAGAGATATTCATCACATTTATTTACGCAAACGTTCAAGCGTTCAAAATTTAGGCAAAAGTACTCTTTTGTCGTCATACTATTAATAAAAGTAAGGGCATAAGGATAGGCGTTGATGGTAAAAAACATAAAAGTGACCAATAAATATGCAATCAAACTCGAAAGAGCCAAAATTCGTCATTTTGCTCTCGCCAACAGGTGGATTTTGGTTATACAATTCGCGTTGCTTCTTTCGAGGCCTCTGAGTATTCAGAGCATCATGATGCCGAGATGGTGAAATTGGTAGACACGCTAGCATGAGGTGCTAGTGCCTTTGGTGTGAGGGTTCGAGTCCCTCTCTCGGCACCATTATCCTTCTTCCCTAATTTTGTTCGAGTGTAATGCAAAGTTCTAAGCAGGCAAGACAGTCTACAGATGCTAATCAACTTCTGAGTGAGCTTGCGGTTCACGCTTTATTACACCTGCACTTTAAAATTCACGCGTCCTCGCATGGCCTCTCCCTTAAAGAACGTAATGACTTACTTCAGAAATGGCTGAAACCAAAACTGAAGAGTAATCGCTATAAGCTGATTAAAAAGCCGTTAAAGTCTTTGACTCAGCAGGCAAAAGGTGAGAACGGAAATCTGGAAGAATTACTCGAGCGCTGCGTCGGTGCAGACAAACCCAGAAATCCTCAACCCGATCTAGATAGCTACTTGCTGCTGATCAACGAGATTGAGAAGAAACTGGGGACTACCGTGTTATTATCGCGACCGGAAGACGTCGACTTATCTCACGACCAACACGGCTGTTTGCTGTGTGTGCTTTCTGAGAACTTAAATCAGCACTTCGATGATAATAACGCCCTAATCGCTCCTATTTCGATGCTGTTCCGCGGACCAATGAGTCAACGCTCACTTTTCCTTGGCAGCATTTACGCCAGTGGTACCTTCAATTATGAAGTGCAGTATCAAGACGACCAGTTCGTTCGCATCACATTAGAGTTAGCGTAACTGTAACGCTAAGAAATAAACGAATCGAAAAAGGCCGCGAAACTCGCGGCCTTTTGCTTATCTAGATTTAAACTTGAGTTAATCGATCTCTTTAAATCGAGCGGTAAAGTGGCGCAGCACTGGTGGCTCGTACTCGAAAGTGAGCCCTTTTAACTCATGTGCACGATTTTTCAGTTCGATAATCGCATCCGCAATGTAATCCATATGATCGTTTGTGTAGACACGACGTGGAATGGTCAAACGCATCAACTCAAGCTCTGACACTTTTTGTTTACCCGTTTCCGGATCTCTACCAAGCAGCAACGATCCTATCTCTACTGCTCGAATACCCGCTTCCAAGTACAAAGCATTACACAATACCTGCGCAGGAAACTGATCCGCTGGAATATGTGGCAAAATCTTAGCGGCATCCACAAACACCGCATGACCACCCGTTGGGTATTGAATCGGAATATCGCCTTCACGTAAGCGCTCACCTAAGTATTGAACTTGGCTAATTCTATAGTGAAGAAAATCCTCATCCGCGGCTTCATACAAACCGCGAGCGAGCGCTTCCATATCACGCCCAGCCATGCCGCCGTATGTTACAAATCCTTCCATGGGTACGCAGCGCGTCTGCACCGCCTGGAACAACTCCTTATGATCACGAATACAACACATGCCACCAATGTTTACCATCGGGTCTTTCTTAGCTGACATGGTGAGCATATCACCGTACTGGTACATCTCACGGATGATTTCCAGAATCGATTTATTCTCGTAACCCCCTTCACGCTGCTTGATAAAGTAGGCGTTCTCACAGTAACGAGCCGAGTCAATCACCACTGGAATATCGTACTTGGTTGCAATCTCGTACACACTGCGCATGTTTTCCATCGACACAGGCTGACCACCGGAGCTATTACAAGTAATCGTGGTGATAATTGCACAAATGTTATGCGAACCGTACGCTTCAATTGTTGCCACCAGCTTATCGATATCAAAATTGCCCTTCCAATCATAAGGCGTAGTGGTGTCGAATGCTTCTTCCGTTACCACGTTAATCGCTTTACCGCCATTGAGTTCAATGTGACCCGCTGTGGTATCAAAATGGTAGTTCGAGATAAATACTGGCGTTTCGCCACCACGCACCTGACGCATACGCTCAATCAAAGCTGGGAACAAAATTTGCTCGGCACCACGCCCTTGGTGTGCAGGCACGGTGAGCTTATAACCGAAGAAGTGCTCCACTGCATCACACAGGTTGTAGTAATTTCGACTCCCCGCATAGGATTCATCCCCCATCATGATGCCAGCCCACTGATTATCACTCATGGCACCAGTGCCAGAGTCAGTCAGCAAATCGATATAAACATCATCACTACGAAGAAGAAATGGATTATAGCCCGCTTCTTTTAACGCGACTTCACGGTCTGCCAAAGTCGTCATTTTGATTGGCTCAACCATTTTGATACGGAAAGGTTCTGGAATACGTTTCATTGTTAATTTCCTTATACGCATTGCCCTACGCAGTTTCACGTAAGACTAAAAAACAAATAGATAGAATGCTTTTCAATGCGATTGCATTGAGGAAATCAACGAGAAGAGATTTTACTAAGAAGAGACAAGCAGTAGTCTAGGTTATACCAGAACGACAGCACCAAACGGCTATCGAGAATATCCTTTATTCTCATCGTCTTCGTCCTCCTGATAAAAATAAAAAGTCAGAAACCCTATGTCTCTGACCTTTTCAATATAGTGCAGTTTTCAATCAATTTTCAGTGAGGTCACCCTCATTTTAAGAAGGTCTCGCCCTTTTCATTCTGCGTTTGATATTACTTTCTTTGACTAGGTAATCGAAAAGTGGCGCGAATAAGTTAGCAAATAGAATCGCTAACATGATGCCTTCTGGATAAGCCGGGTTCAGCACTCGGATAAAAATCGTCATCACACCGATTAATAGTCCGTATGCCCATTTCCCGTTATTGGTAAAAGCTGCCGAGACAGGGTCTGTCGCCATAAAGAAGGTACCAAACGCAACCCCACCAATCACGAAGTGCCAGTAGAACGGCATGGAGAACATGGGGTTAGAGTCTGAACCGATCGCATTCAATAGTAGTGAAGCTCCGATTAAACCGACCAACACGCCCGCAACAATTCTCCACGATGCAATCTTCATAAAGATGAGAACCAAGCCTGTTAGTGCGATCAACAACGTGGAGACTTCACCCATCGAGCCTGGTAAATTACCAACAAAAGCATCTCCCCATGAAATTGTTTGTCCTGTCATATTATTTATCAAAGCACTTTGCCCGCCTTCATACCATTGACTAAGTGGAGTAGCGCCAGAGTAACCATCAGCCGCGACCCACACAGCACCACCGGACATGTTGGCAGGATAGGCAAAGTATAAGAACGCTCGCCCTGCTAAAGCTGGATTTAGGAAGTTTCGTCCAGTACCACCGAAAATCTCCTTCGCCACAACAATACCGAAAGTGATACCTAAAGCCGCTTGCCATAGTGGAATTGTCGGAGGAAGGATCAGCGCAAAGAGTATAGAGCTGACAAAAAAACCTTCATTCACCTCATGCTTTCGCACAATAGCAAACAGAACTTCCCAGAAACCACCAACGATAAACACCGTCGCATAAACCGGGAGAAAGTAAGTAGCACCAAGCCACATTTTACTTTCCCACCCCGCTTGTGAAACCGCATCTAACGAACCCCATACCCAACTCAGTTGCCATGAAGAAACAAGCGCTTGCTGAGCTGAGGCTTGTTCCATTCCATACAACAAGGCATCACTCGCTTGCTGGCCTATGTTGTACATACCCCAGAACATGGCAGGGAAGACCGCCAACCACACCATGATCATAATACGTTTTAAATCGATGCTATCTCGAACGTGAGTCATGCCCTGGTTTACCTTACCAGGCGTGTAAAAAATGGTTTCGACAGCTTCGAAAAGTGGGTAGAACTTGTGATACTTCCCACCTGGACCAAACTTAGGTGTCGCTTTCTCAAAGTAATGTTTAAGGCTCATAACACTCCTCCTTTATCTAAAAGATGGTACGCACATGTGTAAAAAGCGATCGTTTTTTAATCTCTTCGTCTTCCTTCTTCGTATTTCACCTTGTTCGCCACTCTTCTGTCTCCTCTTTAAATCCAGCGAACAGTTTATCCAACGAAAAAGGGACCGCTCATGGACACACTCGCCATTGACCTAGCTAGATTCCAATTTGCCTTTACTGTCTCTTTCCACATTATTTTTCCAGCTTTTACGATTGGTTTGGCAAGTTATCTCGCTGTATTAGAGGGCTTGTACTTAAAAACGGGCAACAAACAGTACATGCAAATCTATAAGTACTGGCTCAAAATCTTTGCCATCAGTTTTGGTATGGGTGTGGTGAGTGGCATCGTGTTGAGCTATCAATTCGGTACTAACTGGAGCGTGTTTGCCGACAAAACAGGCCCAATCCTAGGCCCGCTAATGGGTTATGAAGTTTTTACTGCGTTTTTCCTCGAAGCGGGGTTTTTAGGCGTGATGCTTTTCGGTATGGATAAGGTGGGTAAGAAGCTTCACTTCGCCGCGACTTGTATTGTTGCATTCGGGACGTTTTTGTCTGCGTTTTGGATACTTTCTGTTAATAGTTGGATGCAAACACCAGCGGGCTACAGTATCAACGAAGCCGGACAGTTTATCCCAGAAGACTGGTGGGCGATTGTCTTCAACCCTTCCTTCCCTTACCGGCTCGTTCATATGTTGCTCGCCTCTTACCTTACTACTGCTTTTGTTGTAGCCGGCGTTGCCGCTTATCACTTGCTAAAAGCAAACCATAACCCTCTAGCCAGAATTATGTTCTCGATGGCAATGTGGATGGCTGCCATCGTGACACCAATTCAAATCGTTGCTGGAGACATGCATGGTTTAAACACCCTTGAACATCAACCCGCCAAAGTCGCCGCGATGGAAGGGCACTATGAGTCTCACCAAGGCGCGCCATTGATCCTCTTCGGTATCCCTAACGATGAAGAAAAACGTATGGAATACGCACTGGAAATCCCCAAACTCGGTAGTTTGATTTTAACTCATGACCTCAACGGTGAAGTGAAGGGATTAGATGCTTTTCCAGAGGAGGAACACCCTCCTGTCTCTATCGTTTTCTGGTCTTTCCGAGTCATGGTCGCGCTTGGTTTTGGCATGCTTGTTATTGGTTTGTGGAGCCTTTGGCTAAGAAAACGTCGCAAACTTTTTGATTCGAGGGCACTTCAACGTATTTGTGTGCTGTTTGCCCCAGCGGGGTTCATTGCAGTTTTAGCAGGCTGGATAACTACCGAAGTCGGTCGACAGCCTTACACCGTATACGGTCTTTTAACCACAGCCAATTCGGCATCGCCTATTGATGCCGCCGCGGTGAGCGTCTCCCTGACGGCGTTCATCGTGGTTTACTTTGTGGTTTTTGGAGCTGGCTTCTTCTATCTCCTACGTTTGATGCGCAAGTCTCCAACTCGATATGAAGAAGGTCTAGATAGCCGACTTCCTGATGGCACGAAAACCGATGCCATCACACACTCTAACCATCTAACCTAGGAGCTTACTCATGGATTACGCATTAATTTGGTACGCTTTGATTGGGCTCGCTGTTCTGATTTATGTCGTGTTAGATGGCTTTGATCTCGGTATTGGTATCCTATTTCTCAGCGCTAATGACGATGAAGAGCGCGACATGATGATGAACAGCATCGCTCCTGTTTGGGATGGGAATGAAACTTGGCTAGTTCTTGGCGGAGGTGGGCTTTTTGCCGTGTTCCCCCTCGCCTACGCGGTCATTATGCCAGCACTCTATGCTCCCCTGATTTTAATGCTGCTCGGGTTAATTCTGCGCGGGGTTTCTTTTGAGTATCGCTTCCGAACACAACGCGGAAAGTTTTTATGGGATAGCGCTTTTTTCATTGGTTCACTCACCGCGGCATTGATGCAAGGCATTATGCTCGGAACCCTGCTCCAAGGTATAGAGGTTAGTGAACGAGCATACGCAGGTGGATGGTTTGATTGGCTTTCACCATTTAGCGTATTTTGTGGCCTGGCGCTTGTTTGTGCTTATATTCTGCTCGGTTCATGCTGGTTATTAATCAAGCTTCCAGAAGAGCTGATGGGGCGCTATTACGTGGTCGCGCGACGATGGGGGCTAGCGATGGTAGCCTGTATATTCATCGCCAGTTTGTGGCTGCCATTGAGCCAAAATATCGTATTTGAACGTTGGTTCTCATTACCAAACTCGCTACTGTTTTTCATTTTACCAATTATTGCAGCGGCACTTATTTGGCAGCTATTCAAAGCCTTACTCGACCACAAAGCCGTCCGAGCCTACGTTCTTGCGATCGGCCTGTTTCTTGTGTCCGCGATGGGTTTCGGTGTCAGTACATTCCCTTACTTGGTCCCATTCGCACTCACTTATCAAGACGTCGCCGCGCCAGATAAGAGTTTGGCATTTTTACTTGCCGGTGCGGTGGTATTACTTCCTCTGATCATAGCCTACACGGCTTATTCGTACTGGGTTTTCCGCGGCAAGATGAAACGTGGAGAAGGATATCACTGATGAAACTAAAACCCATTTTGTGGTTAATTGGCATTTGGCTGGTAAGCGTGGTCGCCTTGTTTATCATCAGTTCGTTGATACGAACTGCGATATTGTAGGCCCAGAGTCTACTGCACCACATCTGAAGCCATTGAGGTCTATACTCAAGCAAGAGTAAAACAACGGAGTGTTTTTATGACCTTAAAGCGGTTTCTGGTAACTTTGATTACTTTGACGGTTCCACTGTTTTCACCAAATGCATTGGCCGTAGACAAGCAGATGTCATCCGCCATGAAAAGTAAAATGCGGTCTATTTGCTCCGCAACAAACGAGCAGGGCCGTTGGCAACTTGCTGAGGCAACTCCTGACGCCAGACGCTCACTCAACATGGTGCTTTATCAAATGAATGCCGATGATAAATTGAAAGCAATTCATGAGGTGAGAACGAAAATGGTCGGCGGCACCCATTATGCGTTTGAGTTCGAGTTGCAAGATGGTCAAGTCTGGAATGCAATTGTATTGCACAGTGCCCGAGGCGATTACATGATAGAAAGACACGCCAAGAAAGGTGAACTCTGCCCTAAATAGCAATAGACACTACGACTCTACAGCCGACACAATAAAGTCGACTGATTCAGTCGCCTTTATTGTTGGTATGTTTAGGTATCGCTTCAAAAGCTTGGGAAAAGTAATAGCTTTCAACCTGAGGCCTAACTAAATCACAAGCTAACCCAAGGTCATCATTTTTTGTGAAAGGTAAATGTTCTGATAGAACCTCTTTTGACTTTTTATCAACCGTTTTAAAAGATTCAATAATTCTTAGAGGAACGTGAAACTGATGATCTCTCACGAGAAAGAAATAGTATTGGAGATGCTCGCCATATGTCGCAGCGTTATTAATCTCGCTACCAATTTTCACAGCTTCAACACGACTGCCTTCACAATCAAATTTAAACACATTGGTAATTTCTGCTTCCATAGAGCCTGGTACATAAACGATATAGCCAGCACTGAGCTCATGACCAATTAATACATAGCTCTCGTCGCGCTCATGCAGTTGATACGCAAAAGAATGAAATGCACTACAAAGTAAAATGAATCCAAGCCGTTTCTTCATTTTGTCTTCAACTCATCTATGACTTTACGTACGAAGTTTGCCTTAGCATCCGTATATTTTTCGATGGTAATTTCAGCTTGTTCCATCAAAGAAAGTTTTAGAGAAACATGAGGAAAGTGCGCAATACCTAGTACCATATCGATAATAGGTTTGGCAGGCATATCCAAAATGGCAGTACTGCCAATATGCTCGATTTGAGTTGACATCATCTCCGTCACTAACGCCAGTTCAGATCGGCTGCGTGCAAAATCCTGTCGACATGCAGGATCATGCTTAACAACACCTACGTTGTAATTGGCTAAACCTAATTTCATCCATCCCTCTCCTAATAAATCCAAATATCATAAGAAGGAAATTATCCAATCACCAAAGTAAAAGCCAAACTTCCGGCACACCCGACACTAATTACTCAACAAATAGAGTCATCTCTGGTGTACTTTTGGTTTGGCTTTCTACTGTTAAACCGTCTCGGTTTTCGCCTCTATCTTCTCATTCACCTTATCGCAAATGTACTCCCCAATCGGCATTGCAGATGTCGCTGCGGGAGAGGGTGCGTTACAAACGTGCAGGCTTCTTGCGCTTTCGGCAAACAAGAAGTCATGAACCAAGGTTCCGTCGGATAACACCGCTTGCGCACGAATACCCGCTGGATATGGTTTGAGATCGTCTACCTTGATGCTTGGGCAGTATTTATTGACCAGCTTGAGATAGCCCGGCTTCCACCACGAGTTCTTAAACTCATCCAATCCGGCTTTTAGATGCTTTTGTGTCACCTTCCAGAAACCGGAGAAACTGAGCATTTGCATGGTATCTTGCAAGCTGAAGTTAACCTTGTCATACCCTTCTCGCTTCCAGCCTTGCACCGCGTTTGGACCAACGGTCACACTGCCATCAATCATGCGAGTCAGGTGGACACCTAAGAATGGCAAATCAGGGTCGGGAATTGGGTAAATAAGATGATTCACCACTTGGTCGTGTTTGCTATCTAAGCGGTAGTATTCACCACGATAAGGGATAATTTGGAAATCGGTTGGAATACCCATCATCTTAGTCATACGATCCGCCATCAAGCCGCTGCAAGTGACCAAGAATTTGGCATTGAGCTGCATGGTTTGCCCGTCTGAAATGCAGGTCAATTGAACTTCTTCGTCTTTCTCTTCGGCAGCCACCACTTTGGTTCTCAGGCTGATTTGACCTCCGAGCTTTTTGAACTCTTCCGCCATCTGCTCAGTGACCAAACGATAGTCCACAATACTGGTGGTTTTGACATAAATCGCGCCCAAGCCTGTGATGTTTGGTTCAGCCAGTTTGAGTTGAACTTCATCGAGTAGCTTTACGTCGATGCCGTTGACATGGCAGCGCTCATAGAGGGCATTCATGCGTTCGACTTCTTGCTCATTAGTCGCAACCAACAACTTGCCACAGTTCTCCACCGGAATATCGTGCTCAGCACAGAACGAAATGGTTCGCTCTACCCCACGCTTACAAAAGTCGGCTTTTAAACTGCCCGGAGCGTAGTACACCCCGGCATGAATCACGCCACTATTGTGTCCGGTTTGGTGCTTGGCAAAACCGGACTCTTTCTCAACCAATAAAATGGATTGGTCTGGATGACGTTGCTGCAGTTGCCATGCTGTCGACACACCAACGATACCGCCACCAACAATGATGTAGTCATAGACTGATTTCATACGACCTCTTATAAAACCGATAGTTGAGATTGTTGCAATTTGAACTTGCGACCACTGTAAATGAACACCGCGACAAATACCGCACAGCTTGCCACACGAACCAACATTGGGATGTCGTGCCAAACCAGCAATGTACCCACCACTACCAACAAGAGACGCGTCAGAATGTTTAGAGGACCTTCCAAGTAGCCTTCAATCGCACCAATCAATGCATAGGTACCGATGATGGCAAAGAAGCCTACGGTAATTACCGACGTCACATCCCAACTGACCAAGCCTGTATAGGCAATAAGTAGCGGTACAAGATACAAACCTTTGGCGATTTTCCACGCCATCAAACCAGTGCGCATCGGTGGTGTTTTGGCGATGGTTGCTGCTGCAAAAGCGGTCAAACACACTGGTGGTGTAACGTTACTGTCTTGCGATAACCAAAAGATGATGAGGTGAGCAGCCAGCAATGCCAAGCCTACCGCTTCCATACCCAAACTTTGCTCTAGTAGGGTTTCCATAAAGTCCGCAGGTACTAACGCCACCATTTCTTTCGCGGTTTCCAACGCCATTGGTGCATTAAGAAGTTCCAGCTTTTCTGGCGCCGCCAACATAAAGATGGCTTTTGCTTGTTCAGGCAATTGACCCGACACCATCAATTCAAGCAATTGGTTCTCTGCAATCAACTTGTAAAGCGCAGGGGCAGACAGTGTACCCAATACAATATACGCCGCTGTCACAGGTAAACCCATACCCAAAACAAGAGAAGCGAGTGCAATCAGAACGATCATGATGAACAAGTCACCATTCGCCCAACCATCGATCATCAATGAGAACGTGTTGCCGATACCCGTTGTACTGATCACGTTGATCACCAAACCAATACCCACCAGCAATACAGCGGTTGTCGCCATGTTTTTCGCGCCTTGCGAAAGTGCTTCGATGATCGCTTTTGGTCCCATCTTATGATCTTTCGAAAACCAAGACGCCACCACCACTGAAATGATCGACAAGCCCGCAGCGTAAGTTGGCGTAAAGCCTTGAACCAACAAAGTGACCAATACCGCCAGTGGGATAAGGTTGTGCCAACCGCTGATCAACACTTTCAGTAGAGATTCATCGCTGGTCGTGATTTTTTGAACGCCGCTGCGTTTGGCTTCGATACGCACAAAGAACGCCACAGACAAGAAATAGATAAGAGCAGGAATGAAAGAAACGGCAATAATATCAACATAAGGAATTTGCGTGTAAGACGCCATGATGAAAGCACCCGCTCCCATCACAGGTGGCATCAACTGACCACCTGTCGACGCTGCAGCCTCAACACCCGCCGCAAAGCGCGAAGGGAAACCTGCTTTTTGCATTAAAGGAATACTGATAACACCGGTGGAAACCGTATTTGCCACACTAGAGCCCGATACTGAGCCCATCAAACCGGAGCCAATCACCGCAATAAAACCGGGACCACCGATGATTTTGCCAGCCGCAGCACGTGCCACATTGATGATATAATCACCGACACCAGAGCGAACAAGAAACGCACCAAACAGAATGAACATAAATACAAAAGTCCAACTGATGCGCGAGATAGAACCAAACATGCCCTCAGAAGAATAGAAGCTGCGGTAGAGCAAGGTTTCCATGCTCAAACCCGGGAAATGGAAAATACCTGTCGCCCACTTACCCCAAAGCACAACGTAGCTTAAACACACCACAATCAGCACTGGAATAAACCAACCCATGGTGCGTCGGATCAGCTCAATCACGATCAAAATTGCCATGATGGCGAAGACCCAATCGCTGGTCACGAACTTCACACCGCGTTCATATAGCGCATCTTCGGCATAGGGAATGTAGAGCAAACACGCGACCGCGCCCATAGCAATCAACACATCGATGCTGAGTGCAATCTTACTCTGCTTGAGAGAGATATGAGCCGGATACCAAAGCACACAAATCACCGCAAAGCCAGCAAAGTGGGTCGCGGAAATCCATAACTCTGGTAACGTCGATAAGGTATTAAACCAAATGTGCAAAGCAGACAACACCACGCCAAACACAGTGATTGTAGTGGTTACCCACGGAAAATCAGTGCGCGTGGGCAGCTCAAACTTCTGCAATTCCTTTTCTATTGAGTCGCTCATCTCATACTCCAAGCTCTGGCGGCTTTTTCCATCTTAGAAATCGGTAGGGATAAAATGCCCCGAGCCGAAACTCGGGGCGAAGTTGGCGTTATTTCGCCATTAGGTCTGATGGGATTTCGATGCCCATTTCTTTGTAGTAACGCACCGCACCTGGGTGAAGAGGCACTGGCAAGCCAGCGATCGCTTTCTCAATCGCCATTGCTTTTGTTGCTTTGTGGATGCCTTGTAGGAAAGGCAGGTTCTCGTAGATCGCTTTGGTTAGCTGGTAAACGTCTTCTTCCGAGATATCTTCACGAACTGCCAAGAAGTTAGGCTGTGCAATGGTGGTGATCGGCTTATCTAGACCCGGGTACGTGTTCGCTGGGATCTCGTACTTCGTCCATAGGTTGTAATTGCCGTTCGCCTCTTTGATTTGTTCGTCAGTAAACGAAAGAATCGAAATGTCTTTACCCAACGCAGCAAAAGCTTGAGTGACCGCACCAACAGGTACACCCGCAGGCGTGTTCATGCCGTCAATGGTGCCGTTTTGAAGTGCGCTCGCACTGCCGCCGTAACCCATGTAAGCAAGATTGAATTTATCAGGGTCGACCTTCAGACCTTTCATGATTTGGCGACCAGAGTTCTCAGTACCTGAGTTCTTCTTACCGATAGAGAACTTCTTGCCATCTAGGTTGTTCAGATCAGTCACTGTGCCCGTTTTTGCTAGGTCAGAGCGAACAATAAAGTGCTCAACGTTTTGCCAAAGCATAGAGACTGAGCGCAGTTGTTCTTGGCGACCGCTCTTCTCATAAGGACCTTCACCAGACCAAGCCCACGCACCGTAAAGACCTTGTAGAATCGCGAACTGTGCTTCGTTTTCATTCAGCAGTTTAACGTTTTCACCAGAGCCCGCAGAGCTGATTGCAGAAAGGGAGAAGTGGTGCTTTGGTGCCAACTTCACTTTGCTTAACGTCGCCAACGCTACGCCCACAGGGTAGTAAGTACCACCTGTCGATGCCGTTGCAAGAATGTAGCTACGATCTTCTGCCGCAGCGTTAGCAGCAATACCAAAAGAAGTCACAGCGACAGCCAAAGCTTTTACCAGCTTATTCATTTTCATTATTACTCTCCGTGTAGTCGTTTCACGATTGGGGATTTACATCATGTTAAACCTTTATTAACAACACATTCCCTAGAGCAATTGAAATGCCAACTTTTAACCCTTTGTATTTATTGAACTAAGTACTGAAAGACATCAAAAATGAGCAAAATCATGCTGATTTGATAGCAAAGTAATGAGCAAGATCTTGCTCATTGAAGAGGAGAAGGTTGCACGCCTAGAACGCAAAAGGTTAATAAAATGTGATCAAGACAAAATAAATGCACGATTCACTAATAAGCAATATTTTGCCGATGCAATTTTGGATTGAATTGCAACTAATGAGCGTCTTAACAATAAGAAGAAAAAGCGCATCATTCTAAACTGCTCAATTTATCAGCTGAGGTTTATAGCCTAAACGACTACAAATAGCACAAAAATACAGCAAAGAAAGCCATGTTACAAAAATGAAAAGTCATTTATTCTAATTTTTAATTTAAAAAGCAGCTCGATCCACCAGTTAAGAAATAAACATTGACCGTATCAACTTATCTTCTACTTCGGGGTTGTGCCAATGGCCCTATGTTCGTTAGTGTAACAACACGCCAAGGCAAACGTATTCCTTGGTATTTTTTCGTCTTTAAGGATCACCCATGTCAGCAACTGCGCAATTACAATTCGCTTTAAAACGCCCATCTGGCGTTGCTGCTGCGATCCTCCTGCTCTCTCTGGAACTGATTCAGAGCTGACAGGCTATATCTAAACTTTCTGTCAGCTTGAGAAGAAGCTGACGGGAACACCACATACTCCTCCCATTCCTTTCAGTTTCTTCCAAGCGAAACATAAGAGGAATAACAATGTTAAGCGCACGCAATATCGCCGCTTTGGGCTTCATGACTTTCGCCATGTACTTAGGCGCGGGTAACCTGATCTTCCCTCCATTTTTGGGTTACCAAGCAGGTGAAAACTTTCTGAGCGGGATGTCTGGCTTCCTCTTAACGGGCGTCGGTCTGCCTGCAATGGCATTAGTGATGGTGGCTATCGTAAACGGTTCAGACAAACTAACCGCCGCCCTACCTAAACCTTTGGCAACCAGTTTTTGGGTGATGGTGTTTATCGTGATTGGCCCTGCGTTCGTAATCCCACGTGCGATTACCGTCGCTTACCAATTTAGCTTTGCACCAATGTTTGGTGATGCCGCTTTGGTGCCTTTCACTATTGCCTTCTGCGCTATCACCATTCTATTTGCCCTATATCCGGGTAAATTGGTCGACAACCTAGGCAAGATCTTAACGCCTGCATTAATGGCTATCTTAATCATCATGTCCGTGACTGCTTTGGTTTCTCCTGTAGGAGAGCTAACTGCCGCAACGGGACCATACGTATCTGGCGCATTTGCTGAAGGCTTGACCCAAGGCTACATGACGATGGATGCGCTAGGTTCTATCGGTTTTGGTTGGATTATCTTCCGCGCGATTCGCAGCATGGGTGTGGATTGTCCGAAAGCCACCGCAAAATACACGCTAATCGCAGCTTTGATGTACGCGGTTGCCATGGCGTTTGTTTACATCTCATTGGCTTACATTGGCTCAACAAGCTCATACTTGGGTTCTGAGTTCAGCAATGGTGGCGACATTTTAACGGCGTTCACCTTCAGCCACTTCGGCGCATTTGGCTCACTATTACTAGGTGCCGTGATGGTATTAGCGTGTTTGACTACTGCTATCGGCGTAACCACTGCAGGCAGTGAGTTCTACGACAACACTTTCAGCAAAGTGAACTACAAAGGCTGCGTTATCACGACCATGGTATTGGCTGGTTTGATCGCCAACGTAGGTCTAGAGCAACTATTGGCGATCACATTGCCAGCGGTTGTGGCGCTTCACCCAGTCGCGATTGCGTTGATGATCATGGCACCAGTGCGCAACAAGATGTCGCAAATCATGGTGGTCGCGACCGCATTCACTGCTCTAACGTTTGGTTGTGTTGATGCTCTGCACATCCTAGGTTACATGCCAAGTTCCACTGATGAGTGGATGGGTAATTACATGCCTCTGTACAATGACTTTGCTAGCTGGATTGTGCCTAGCGTATTTATGATGATTGTTGGTCTGCTGTTTACGACGAAAACCAACCAAACCGAACAATTCGAGCTGGTGAATGAATAGCCGTTTAACATAAGACATCGCTCAATAAGTGCGTTACTATGTAGCTCGCTTATTGATATCAGGCAAAGGAGTTGCCTGAATGAAAGATTGATATGGGTCGCCTATGGATAATCAGTATCTAGACATCAGAACACTGAACTTTATCGTTATTCTGTTCTCTTGCATTTACTCTATTAGTCTGCTTTGTTATCAATACACTCAGGGTAGAGTCAAAGGCTTAAAAACCTTCTCGATATCACTACTGTTTATTGGTTTAGGCCCTTTTTTACTTGGCTTTAGAGGCTCTGCGCCAGAATGGCTGACCATCGTCATAGCCAACACTCTCATATTAGTCGGCTTCTTGCTTACGCTATATAGCGTAAGCATTTTTCGTCAATACCCTTTAAAATTGGCTCACTGTCTCACCTTGTTAACACCTGTTTTCAGTGGTTCATTTTACTATTTCACCTTCCATGATCCTTCTATCAAAAGCCGTATTATTTATCTGAGCATGTATATTTGTATCGTCACCTTCTTTAGTGGTGTCGCCATGCTTAAAGGTACCCAAAAGGACTTAAAGCTCCCTGTTAAAGCAATGGCTTACTCTTTCTTTGGATTTAGTTTTTTTATGGGATTTAGGGCGCTTTGGAGTACTTTTTCAGGTGAGTTACCAAGTTTTATGGTCGCAGGCCTTATCCATCAGCTGACTTTCTTATTTAGCATCTGCCTGATCGTTGCTTTGAGCTTTAGTATGCTGTGGTTAATTAACGGACGCTTGGTGCAATCCATTAATGATCTCTCTCATTTAGATGCACTCACAGGGCTATATAATCGTCGAGCCATGGAAGAAATCGTTCCAAACTTGGTTAGTAAAGCACATAAAAAAAGCCAAGCAATCAGCATTATTATGACTGATGTCGACAAGTTCAAAGCGATTAATGATCACTATGGTCACACGGTTGGCGACTCCGTCATGGCAACGATCTCCACTATTTTTAAAAAGCATCTTCCTGAGTCCGCCTGCATTGTGCGATTTGGTGGTGACGAGTTCATGATTGTTTTGCTCGAAAAAGCACAGCAAGCCAAAATTTTCGCAGAGCAAATTCGCCTTGCGGTCGAAACTGAAACCGCTTTGCAATCATTTAAAACTGAAGTGACCATGAGCTTTGGTATCAGTCAGTTATCTGAGGGGCAATCACTTCAAGAGGCGCTTGCTGAAGCAGACGAAGCGCTATATAGCTCTAAACATACAGGAAGGAACCTCGTTACCTTGTTTGGAGAAGGTAAAGACCTAAATTATAAGTTTGTCCCAGCTCCTGCCAAAAGCGCATAACATGTTTGTTATTCCAATGATTTTACATTAGCTAGAAATCGTACTAAGTATAGTCGGAGCGATTCAAACCAAACTTCTGCATCTTTTGGTTAAGGGTTCGACGTGGTAAATCCAACTCCTGCATCACCTCATTGATGCGTCCATGATGCCTGACTAAAGAATCATGTAGCACCTTACGTTCAAAGTTATGTAGCTGAATCGCCAACGGCACGCCCGCATGCGTCTCTTCGGTTGTTGAGGATGGTCGACAGGAGAGAATTTCCATTACGGAGACGGTTTCATCCAATGCAAAACGCATCGCTACATTCCTAAGCTCACGTACGTTACCGGGCCAAGAGTAAGCAAGAATGGCCTTTCTATCGGCTTCACTCAGCGGACGACTCTCAGGATTACTTTTCAGAGCAAAGTGTTCGAACAAGATCAACGCATCTTCTTCTCGCTCACGTAGTGGTGGCAAATAGATCTGTGCCACATTAAGACGATAGTACAAATCCTGACGAAACTCGTCATGATCATTGAGATCTTCTTTCGCGGCGGCGATCACTCTTAAATCAACCGAGATCTGTTGGTTGCCCCCAACGCGCTCAACCGTATGTTCCTGTAATGAACGCAACACTTTCACCTGCATCGACAGCGGCATACTCTCGATTTCATCAAAGAATAAGGTGCCTTTATCCGCGTATTCCAATTTACCAATGCGCTTTTTACCCGCTCCAGTAAATGCCCCTGCTTCATGCCCAAACAGCTCACTTTCAAACAAGTTCTCAGGAATAGCACCACAGTTAATTGGCACAAAATGATGGGTTCTACGTTGGCTTTCATTGTGCAAACTGGTCGCTACCAGCTCTTTACCACAACCTGTCTCACCGTAAATGATCACGTTGGTATCAATGCGTGCTAACTTGGCTACTTGTTCTCTAAGCTGTTGCATCACTCGGCTTCGCCCAATCAACACCTCTTCTAAGCCGCTAACGCTAGATAGGTACTCTTGGCGATCTTGAGTAGACGTTTGTGCGCGATAACTCTCGACCGCTTCGGTCACTCGTTGGGATAAACGCTCTGGCTGAAAAGGTTTCTCGATAAAATCGAATGCACCTTTTTGTAATGCGCCTACCGCCATATCGACGTCACCATGTCCGGTGATCAAGATAACTGGCGTTGGAATGTGATTGGCAATCAGGCTTTCTAGTATCGACAAACCATCGGTGTCTGGCAGGCGAACGTCACTGACAATCGCATCAAATTCTTGGCTCAGAATGGCCGCTTTGCCCTCTTCGCCTAAACTGAATGCGGTCACATCGAACCCCGCCAGTTGCAGCCATTGGCTGGTAGCCTGACGAACAATGTCATCGTCTTCGATAAGTGCAATTTTAGGGATGTCGTCAAAAGCCATGAGTTACTGCCTGCTTTATGGGGTGGGAAAGAAATCGATCTTTATTAACGGTAGCAAAAACCACTGAGGAGAAAAGGAGCTAGATCTCACTTCTTGCTTACAAGTCTTTAACATCCAACCAGTTAGGCGCACTCTTTAATGACTGTTGGTGAGAACGCACTAGCTGAATGGAGTCGGTATGCAGCGCAAAAGGAATGGCAAAACATGGCTTGTGGTCGCAATTGCGGCAGTGCTGATGTTGTCTTGCTATAGCGCCAGCAGAGAGGTTGCCCGTCAGTGGTTGAGTGTACAAACTCAAACCGAAGCTCAACAAAAGCTACTCGACTATATTGGTGAAGTTCGCCGTGCACTCAAACGCTTCTACCACTTACCTTACCTCGTAACCAATAACCCAGAAACCATCGCGTTTGTGAAAGGGAATCTGACTTATTACGAGCCATTGCAAACCCAACTGACTCAGCTAGATAAAGCCGCCAATACCGAAGGTTGGCTAATCCTGTCAAACTCTGGCGAAGTATTGGTCTCAAGTTTGATCGAAGAGCGCTTTAGCCTGTCTGACCGAAAAGCCATTGTGGAACAAATTCACAATCAAGGCGGTGGTGTTTCCTTGGTGAACAAAACCAAAGGTTCGAGTCCGTTGTATTACCTTGCAGCCCCTATCTACGACGGTCTGGATATCGCAGGCATTGTGGTGGTGCAGATCAACCTCAGCTTGTTGACCGAACAGACCATTACTAGCCAAGACATCATTACGTTGCAAAATCGCCAGCAACGCTTTTTCCTATCAAGCAGCTCGCTTTATAACGCAGACTGGTTTAACGAACCGAGCAACACCGTTCAGTTAGAAACGCAGCGCTTATACGACAACACTAATATCAGTGTGTGGACGCTCAATCAGCAACGCTATTTTGCGCACACCGTTAAATTGGATGATTTGAATTGGTACGTCAGCTACCTCACCCCTTCTAAGCCGATTCAACAAACCATCAACGTGATTGGTTGGAGCGTAGCGGCGCTGCTCTTGTTGGTTGTATTACTCGTCATCATTGGTCTACAACGTCGACAAAAGCACATCAATCAACAACGAATTCAAGCCCTGTTGGAAGAGTCCCAACGCCGCTTGAAACAGATGATCAATAAGACCCACGTTGGTTTACTATTGATTGATGAACAAGGGCAACTGTTCGATCTCAACCCAATGGCGAAGCGTTTGTTCTGTTTACCAGAGAGCGTCAATCGACACGCTTTTGCTTGGGAATTATTCGACGCAGGCAACCCCAATTCCACCACACTTAAGTTGCTCAAGGACTTGCCTAAGCATAAAGAGCTCGCAGAGATCAGCACGGTCGAAACCATTGCCAGACGCAGCGATGGAAGCGTCTTCCCTGTCCTGTTCTCGCTAACCAGTTTCCCTTGGCATGGCGAGCAGTATTTCCTTGCAACGATCATCGACATCAGCAAGCGGAAAAAAGCCGAACAGTCACTGCAACAGGTCAACCAAGAACTGGCACAACGGGTTGAAGAGCGAACTCAAGCGCTAAAAGAAGCGCAAAGCCAGTTAATTGAATCGAGCAAAATGGCCGCCTTGGGGCGCATGTCGAGCGCTATTACTCATGAGCTCAATCAGCCACTGACAGGCTTGCGTACCCTGCTCACCACGAACGAACTGCTGGCGGAACGCGGCGAAGCCGAGATGATGAAAGCCAACAATGTTTTGGTGCAAAAGCTGATTGATCGTATGGCAAGCATGACCAGTCAGCTAAAGACGTTCGCCTACAACAAACCAGAAAGCTTACAGGCAATTTCTCTCACCTCTGCACTCGAAGAGACCTTACGCGTTTATCAAACCCAATTAGACAAAGTGGATGTGCGTGTTCGAGTTCCTCATGACTTACCTAACATCATGGGCGAAGAACAACGACTGCTTCAGGTGCTCGGTAATCTTGTCTCGAATGCGCTAGACGCAATGAGCAACGCCACCAACCCGCAGCTCAGCTTGATCGTCAACCCAACCGGCAATCAGGTCGAACTGATCGTCAGTGATAATGGCTGCGGCGTGTCGAATGAGATGCTTGAATCCATGTTCGAACCCTTCCAAACCTCAAAGAAAATTGGTGAAGGATTGGGGCTGGGTTTAGCGATTACGGCCAACAATATGCGTGATATGCAAGGGAAAGTCAGCGCACAGCTCAACACTACTGAAGGAATGTCCTTCATCTTAGTATTTAAACTCGCTCCTCACCGAAGCTGACCTAACTTCTCCCATCTCTCAATCCTTTTCTCTCAATAAGAGAGCAATATAAAACCTGTTCAACTTTATAAAGCGAGTTGCCTAACCTACGCTTAACTTGATGAATCGCCACATACCATTCATCAGAACAATTTTTGGTGGTTGACACCAGTTTTAGCTCCCACCGTCTAATTTAATGATAAGTAATTATTTAAAATAAGAATGGATGCGTTATGAGAAAAATAACTTTAGCTGCAGCAGGAGCGCTTTTTATATTATCACCTCACGCTTTTTCTGCACCTTACGCTGCCGACGCTCGAAGTCATGGTATGGGAAATACAGGCGTCGTTTCTGCTGACTATTTGACCGCGCCCCTACATAACCCAGCCTTGGGGGCCCTCTATCGAGAAAATGATGATATCGGTCTGCTCATTCCGGCTGTCGGGGTCAATATCCACGACGAGGATGAAGCGTTGTCAGCCGTAGATGACGCCCAAGACCTTTATGATAGTATTCAGGGCATTCCTACTCCAGCGAACGAGGCCGAGCTTAATCGCCTCCTCGATCAGTTGGATAAGAGCGTCCCAGTTGTCATTAACGGAGGGCTAAGCCTCGCAATTGCTATTCCGACGCGCTACATGTCTGTAAACCTGTTTAGCACTGGTTATGTGGAGATACTTGCTGCACCCGATATCTCAGATTCAACAAACACCGCAGATCGATACCTCAATTCTGCCGTTAACCTAGCTGCTTTCGGTAATGTGGAATATGGTATTGCTCTATCTCGTGCTTACACTATAGGCGAACAACAATTCGCATTTGGTATTACACCAAAATACCAACAACTTAAAACCTACACACAACGTACAACACTAGACGACTTTGATATCGAGGATTACGACAAAAGTGAAGTATCAAAGAATACTTTCAATATGGATCTTGGGGTCGCTTGGTATCACAACGCATTTAGAGCAGGCCTTTCATTAAAAGACGTCTTCGAGCAAGATATTGAAACAAAACTGGGCAACTATACCTACGAACTCACACCACAAGCGACAGTTGGCATCGGTTATGTCGGGAACTATGTAGCTCTGAGCTTAGACGCCGATCTCACCAAACAAAAGCGCTTTAAAGAGCTCGACGATGACACTCAGTTTATTCGTGTAGGTATCGAGGGGAATGCTTGGGGGTGGGCACAACTTCGCGCTGGTTATGAAATTGACCTAGAAAATAATCTCGATAACTCAGTGACAGGTGGCATTGGCATCAGTCCTTTTGATGTGATCAGTTTAGACCTCGCTGGCTCTTACGCTGGCGATAACCAGTTTGGCGCGGCGGCGAATTTAGCATTTACGTTTTGAATATGAATGCCAATCTAAATTCACTTAGGTTGGCATTGTTAACAACCATCCTATATATCAATGTTTATCATTACTGACGTTTGGTGATGAACTGATAAAAATACGATCTCGATACAAGTATCGAGGTGTCTCCTACACTATTCTCAAGCAATAAATCCAAAAACATTTCCTAAATATAAAGAGTGAGAAACATGATTAAGTTTCCTGAACATTTTCTTTGGGGTGGTGCCATTGCTGCAAACCAAGTAGAAGGGGCGTACAACCTTGGGGGTAAAGGGTTATCGACATCAGACATGCTGCCAAACGGTATTTTGAGTCCGCATCAAACCCGTGAAGAACGTACACCGGGTATCAAAGACGTGGCGATCGACTTCTATAATCGCTACCCAGAAGACATCGCGCTGTTCAAAGAGATGGGCTTTAACTGTCTGCGTCTCTCTTTGGCATGGAGCCGCATCTTCCCTAACGGGGACGAACTAGAACCTAACGAAGAAGGTTTGGCGTTCTACGATAAAATTTTTGACGAACTTGCCGAGCATAACATCCAACCTTTCGTAACTTTATCTCACTACGAAATGCCTTACGCACTGGTTGAAAACTATGGCGGTTGGGGCGATCGTCGCGTCATCGAATTCTTCGAACGTTATGCCCGCACCGTGCTGGAACGCTACAAAAACAAAGTGAAGCTGTGGTTAACGTTCAACGAAATCAACATGTCTCTACACGCACCATTTACTGGTGTTGGTTTGCAAGAAGACGCCAGTGAACAAGAGATTTACCAAGCGATTCACCACCAGCTAGTCGCAAACGCAAAAGCGGTAAAACTGTGTCAGCAAATCGTACCAAACGGCAAGATTGGTAACATGCTGCTTGGCGCAATCAACTACCCATACACCTGTAATCCTGATGACGTGCTGGCAGCAATGCATGAAAACAACAAGTGGTTGTTCTTCGGTGATGTGCAAACACGTGGTCAGTACCCTGGCTACATGAAGCGTTACTTCCGTGAAAACGGCATCGAAATTCAGATGGAAGCAGGCGACTTAGAAGAAATTGCATCGGCAAGTGTCGATTTCATCTCATTCAGCTACTACGCAAGTGGCTGTGCAAGTGCGGATCCGAAACAGAAGGAAGTGGGTAACATTGTCGATAGCGTACCAAACCCATACCTTGAAAAGAGCCAGTGGGGTTGGTTGATCGATCCAAAAGGCCTGCGCATTCTGCTGAACTTCCTTCACGATCGCTACCAAAAACCACTGTTTGTCGTAGAAAACGGCTTAGGTGCACGTGATGAAATCGATGAAAACGGTGAGATTCAAGATGATTACCGCATCGCTTACTTGAACGACCATCTTGTTCAAGCACACGAAGCGATTCTGGATGGCGTTGAGCTGATGGGCTTTACCAGCTGGGGGCCAATCGATTTGGTCGCAAACTCAACCGCTGAGATGAGCAAACGTTACGGCTTTATCTATGTCGATCGTCATGATGATGGGCAAGGAACGCTAGAACGTAAACGCAAGAAAAGCTTTTTCTGGTATCAAGACGTGATTCGTACTTCAGGCGGTTCATTGAAAAGCTAAGCCTGTTGTCTAGGTATAAAGTGCAACTAGGCATTCGCCCAAACCATCAAGCCCTGCAATTGCAGGGCTTGAATTTTAAGGTGTTTAAACTGCAATCTCTCCACCGTCTTCACGGCGAATAACCACTGTCGCCGCTCGTGGGCGCACAGAAACACCAGCAGGCGTTTCTTCGGCTGCATCTTCACTGTATGGCCAGTTGCCTGGGTGCTGAATATTCACAAACAATGATTTGTAATCAGGGCTGATGGTAAAGCCTGTTACTTCACAACCATTTGGTCCGACAAAGAAGCGTTTCAATTCAGCTTGATTATCCGCACCAATCACAGCTTGATCACCATTCTCATCTGTTAGCTTAGATGGAACAACAGCCAACATTTGATCATTGGTGTAAGACGTGACTTCATCTGCGCCGTTATCAGTCTGAATCCACAAAATACCACGGCCATCAAACGCTAATCCGTCTGGGCTCGCAAACTGGTTTAGCTCATTCAAGCCAGAACGGTTGGTATCTGCATCACCATTTGCTGGCGAACCGAAGACAAAGATATCCCAAGTAAAGTCAGTTGCTGAAGCACCTTCATCCCAACGAATAACATGACCAAACTTGTTATTCAAACGTGGATTCGCAGGGTTGGTTTCATCTGTACGGCGCGTATTGTTCGTCAATGTTAAATATACTGAACCCGTGAATGGATCAACCGTACACCACTCAGGTCGATCCATTGGTGTTGCCCCAACTAAATCCGCCGCGCCAGCAGTATTGATGATAATTTCAGCCAGTGAGTTAAAGTGATCCGCTAACGTACCACCAGCGGTTGTTACGCTATCAAGCGTTAATGGTAACCAAGTACCTGTGCTGTCTTCATTGAAGCGCGCCACATACAGTGTGCCTTCGTCCATGTACTTGTCACCCATCGCCAAGCGGTTATCAGGGTTAGCATCTGCTGGATCCCACGCTGCCGCAGATTCAAATTTGTATAGGTATTCAAAGCGAGAATCGTGACCAGAATAAAATACCACTGGTTTGCCTTCTTCAAGCTTACCGAAAGTACAGCCCTCGTGACGGAAACGACCTAGCGCAGTACGTTTCTTCGCACGTGAGTTTTGCGTGTAAGGGTCAATCTCGACAATGTAACCGTGACCATTGGCTTCATTGCGGTAATCATCCATCGCACTTGCTCCTGTTGGAGCCACATTAAAGCGAGAGAACTCATCAAGACGCTCTTCTGCATTTCCTGCTAATGTCTCCCACAAGTAGCGTGTACTTTGATCATCGACACCAATGCGATCTTGCTCTTCTGTACGAGTCCCGGCATTAACAAAGTAACCTGGCCAGTTCTCTTCACACGTTAAGTACGTGCCCCACGGCGTGTAGCCATTGCCACAGTTGTTTAACGTACCACGCGCTTGGCTGCCATCTGGCGAGAAACGAGTGACAGTTAAAGATGTGTGGGCCACCGGGCCAGACAAATCCATGACTGTCGCACCAGTATAACGACGGTTTAGTGGATCGGTATCAACCAACTTCCACATGTTGTCTTCCAGTTGAATGCGAACCACTGACACACCGTGCGCGTTAATCTCTTTACGCACTTCATCTACAATGGTACGTACGCCATTTTCAACCGTAGGACCGTTTGGATGCAGTGCTGATGTGTCGATGTACTCGTGGTTAATACATAGCAAGCCATCTGTAGTGCTATCGTTCAATGGGAAAAAATGCATGCCGTCATGGTGCATGCCTAGCGCATTTAACTGATCGGTACTGGTGTTGGTACCATCATTTTGCCATGCGCTGCCTTGTGCATTAAGTGGTGTTCCCCAAGGTACTAGTACTTGTGCGGTGTAGCCTTGTGGAATTGAAACTGCGTCAGTGAGTGAGCCAGGGATAGATTCAAAGTTAAGAACGGCTTTAGATGCGCCCGAACCACTGCTTACTGTACTCCCTGAGTCAGACGAGTTACAACCAGCCAATCCGAAAGCACCAAACGCTGTCATCGCACTGATACCTAAACCACCTTTCAGAATGCTGCGTCGAGATAGGCTCGCTTCTAATACTTCTTCAAATGGTTTGTTTTCACTTTGGTTATAACGCGTCGCGTCAAAGGTTTCCTTGCTCATTTTTACTTTCCCGATCTTATAGTTTAATTAATAAATAAGTGATTAGTTGAACGGCAAGAAGTTTGGATAAGAAAAATGACAAAAGTGCTTAAAACATATGAAACTTGTGTTTCAACAATACTGCAAACCAACCAACACAGCTAACGAAGCAATTAAATTCTGGTCACATAATCACCAACTGTATCGCTTCATTCTGATTTTACTTGGGCTAAAGTGTGATAGAAGGTATAAGGTGTACGAAATCAAATCATCTACGAGAGATAATCATGAAATTAGACAAGATCGATAACAAGAGCCGTCGTATCCGTAAAAAGCTGTTCTTAGGTGAGTTCGCAATCCTAGGTTTCGAGATCAGCTGTGAAACAGACATTAACGACTTCGACCGTTACGATGCATTCGTTGATGACTTTATCGACTACATTGACGAGCTTGGTCTTTGCTTCGGTGGCGGTGGTCTAGAACTGTTTGAAGGCTTCCTATGTTCTACTGACCGTTACGGCAGTGCGACTGAAGAACAGAAAGCGCAAGTTATCAAATGGTTAGAAGCACGCCCAGAAGTGAAAAGCGCGCAAGCGGGCGAACTAGTTGACGCCAACTACCTGTAACTAAAGGGCAACCTGTAATACGCAGAGCTCAATAAATGGTAGAGAAAGCTGGTCTTAAGACTGGCTTTTTTATTTTTTGAAGAATGTGATAGTAAATTAGGGTGCTTGGGAAGTTGCGCGGAGTGATTGTGGCGTTTTTGAGCTGGCAATCAACGGGAAACCGCGTTCCACAGCCAGCTCGTGCCTTTAGGTATAATTAACTATGATTTTTTAGCTGGTGCGTCTTTCGTGTCTTTCCAGTATTGAATACGCACACGATGTAGCTGAGCTCTTCTAGTCTTTTTCATAGTAAAGTCCCTCATCTTATATAAGTAACGCTCCTCATGGAGCTTATTGTCTAAGGTCGTATCCCCTTCAATCTATAAGGGAATCAATCATTTAACCGTGACCAATTTCACAACATAATGATAATTACCGATTTCTTGCAGCCTGTTTTTACTGGCAAACGGCATATTATCTATCTGACACAGTTAACTTACTCACCAGATATGACAGAAAAATGGCAATCAAGTTCCCTACTTATACTGTCATTGAATCTTAATAAGGATTAACAAGGTGGGCATTTCAGATTTACCATACTGTTTATAAAAACCGCAAGAATTTTTATTTCTTTTCAAACAAATCTCTACTCAAGATCAATTCACTTTCATCTTTATCGTCTCCCTTTTAACGCATTGTGATCCAGTTCAATCCACAGAACTCGGAACAAAAAGCGCACATTAATACATTCACCACCAAACTTGTGCGAGATCTCTTACAAGAGTTGTAAGCAAATAGATTAATCACCTCTAAGAGCAATGCCAGAAAAAAACATTAAATATATGATTTAAAAGTAATATTTAAATTCACTTAAAATAATCAGTAAAAATAATTTAGAAAAGTTAATTGAGTCAAATCAGCAAAACATCAATACTCAATTTGTCGACAGGATGTTGGCGGGAACAGGAAAAAAGCCTAAAGGATTGGGTATCTTCAGGATGAAGATTTGATAACTTAGGATGAGTTGTCAGCAAGGATGTAGTTAAGCTCTAGGATAGAGTTCGCCCGTCAGGATGATAGGCAAGAATGGACACCGCTAGGAAGGCGATGAACAAGGAACTCGGTTAAAGGACTTAGCCACAATCAAGGATAGATGCAGGGAGCACCTATTAGTAGCTGGATTGCTGCGAAAAAGAATAAGCCCCGTCTGGGAAACCAGGCGGGGTTTTATTTTGTCTGTAATGTATTGATAACGATTCATCTTTTATCGTTTAAGTCTTCTCTGTTTTCATAAAACACCGTGCTATCATTTTCTTTACGTCTCCCAACAAAGCTCTCAGAAAATCACACACTATGCTTAATCCTGTTTGGTTACATACATTTAAGACATTGATTGAAGTCGGTCATTTTACGCAAACGGCAGAAAAACTTTTTATGACTCAGCCTGGCGTCAGCCAACACATCAAAAAATTAGAGCAAAGCTGTCAGCATGCCTTGATCAAGCGCGAAAACAAAAGCTTCGAATTAACCGAGCAAGGCAGGATTGTCTACGCATATGCGCTCGAGTTAGAAGATAGAGAGAAGAAGCTGCTCGAAGAGCTCAGTTTTGATGATGCGTTTTCAGGCCACTGTAAACTGGCTTGTTCTGGTGCAATGGCGTTAATGTTGTATGGGCCCATTTTGGAGAAGCAAAAACAGCACCCGAGCTTATCGTTACATTTAGAAGCCGCGCCAAATCAATCTATTCTCAACGCCATAACGCAAGGGCACATCGATATTGGTATCGTGACTGATGTTCCCAACAAAGGTCTGTTTCACAGTGAGCGAATTGGTAAAGAGAGGTTGTGCTTGGTTCTGCCAAAGCATTATCAAAATAAGCAGATAACGCCACAACTCTTGCATGACTGTGGTGTCATTAGCCACCCTGATGCCGAGCATTACATGACGCTGTTTTTTGACCAATGTGAAGAACCACAGCTCCAAGAAATTAAGATGAGCGATTTACCATTATCCGGCTACGTAAATCAATTGAGCCAAATTTTGCTGCCTGTCAGCAAAGGACTTGGCTTCACCGTGCTGCCTCAAAGTGCGGTCGACAATTTTCCACTAAAAGACACGTTATACATTGCTCAACTGAAAAACACTGTATGTGAAGAGCTATTTCTGGTTCGTAAGCGCAGTCGTGCTCTACCTCTGCGCTATCAGACCATCAAAGAAGTGTTATTGGATGTGATCGGTGGTGCGCATCAATGATGTTAGCCACTCTTCGCTGGTAATGCGTTCCTCTTGGCAATCCACCCAATATGGTTTGCCAGATAACCAACTTTTCGACGCAACTTCTTTTATAAACACATCCACGGAATCAACGTCATCTTTGGCGTAATCCCATTTATTGCGCATGTGTTCTGCTGCTTCTTGATTAGTGTACGACTTGCTGTTGTGGATAAAGGTGCAAGAGGATTGCTCAACTCGTGTTATCAACGTCGAGATATCTTGCTCTACTCCTGCTAGTGCAAAGGTAGGCAGAATGCTTAATGTAAGTAACAACGTCCACTTTGCTTTCATCGCACCTTTATCCTTATCCCTGACCACGTAACTACTAATAGTAACTACTGATAAGTGACTTAACTATTCTGGTGTTTGGCTGTTTAGCTCAGCAATTATTGCCACCATGCCTTAGCAGGCTGAGGCTCCGCAATCGCCAAGCGTTGACCAATCTCAGGGCTCACCAACGTAACACCGCGCTCTTCACTGATGTCTAACGCACGTTGCATTGGCTCATTCCAATCGTGCATTGATAAATCAAACGTGCTGTTATGGATCGGCATCATCACTTTGCCCTGCACATCGATGTGTGCTTGAACGCTTTGCTCTGGGAACATGTGAATGTCTGACCAGAGTTCATTGTACGCACCTGTTTCAATCATGGTGAAGTCAAACGGACCGTACTTTTCGCCAATCTCTTTAAAGCCATTGAAGTAACCAGAGTCACCACTGAAGAACACTTTGTGTTGTTGTGCAGTGATAACCCAACTGCCCCACAGCGTCGTATCGCGGTCTGTCAAACCTCGACCAGAGAAATGCTGAGTCGGAGTTAGTGTATATTCAATGCCGTCAACAGAGTGTGACTCCCACCAGTCTAGTTCGATCACTTTCTCTTTGGGTACACCCCAATTCACCAGTAATTGGCCAACTTTTAACGGCACCAAGAAAGTGCCCACCTTATCGCCTAGCACTTTAATAGAAGCTTTATCTAGGTGATCGTAATGGTCATGACTGATCACCACCACATCGATAGTTGGCAAATCTTCTATCGTGATGGGGGTTTGGTGAAAGCGTTTTGGCCCTGCCCATTGTACAGGAGACGCGCGATCACTGAATACAGGGTCGGTCATTACCAGTTTTCCATCGAGCTTCATTAATACGCTTGAATGACCCAGACGATAGATGACGTCATCTTGCTCTTCTAACAGTTGCCGCGCTGTGATCGCATGCACTGGAATTTCAATCGTTGGTGTTGGGTTAAAGCGCTCAGTCGTAAAATACGCTTTCATGATTTCGAACATGTCGCCCAAACCGCTTTTGTATTCCAACTCTGTATTTGCAAATTTGTCCGGGTATGTTGGCGCTTTTTCAGTATCAACATTAGAACAAGAAATCATGGATGTACCCATCGCGAACGCTCCTACTGTGGCTAGCAAAGTTTTTTTCATAAAAAGTTAACCCGAACAAAAGTAAACTACACGGTGCAGTTTACATTCTAATTATCAAAAGTAAACTACTTAGTGTAAAATAGATCAAGAAATGATCTTCTTAATTTAGCAAGCTTATGAATGTAAAAAGAAAAAGTCGTAGCGAAACCAAAAGAGAAGCCATCTTGTGCGCGGCAAGGCAAGCGTTCCAAGAGTTTGGGGTGCAAAACACCAGCATGGATAAGCTCTCTGCAATCGCACAAGTCTCTAAGCGCACGGTCTATAATCACTTCCCTTCTAAGGAAGCGATCGTGACGGAGTTGCTGACTGAGCTTTGGCGTTCGTCAATGATGGAAAGCGATATTAAACGCTTGGCCACTCTGCCACTCAAAGATCAATTGATTGAATTACTCTACAGCGAGATCATTGTGGTGACGGAACCAAACTATATTGAGCTGGCAAAAGTGGCATTTGGGCACTTCTTATTTAAGCCGGAAGATCTCAAAGAACAAGCAGAACAAATGTCGAAACAGGAAACCGCCCTGTACCGCTGGCTTACTGAGAAATCGAACAGTGGCGCTTTGCAAATTGATGATGTACATATAGCAAGCACTCAATTGCACAACTTACTTAAAGGCAGTGCATTCTGGCCGCAGTTAATGGGAATTCGCCCCTCTTTGTCGAATGAAGAATCTAGGCTGTTAGCTACCCAAACGGCGGAACTTTTTTTAAGTCACTATCAAAACAGCTAAAAACAGCGGTCAAATTGGCCGCTTTTTTAAGCGATAATTCGTGACAAAGCGATGAAATTTTTGCTCAATTTTATTTATCTCGCCCTTGACAGTCTCATACCGCAAGGCGTGAGCGTTCGATAAAATATTTTTGTCGTGTCGACGATGCTTTTTCGTTTTCATCTCACAAAAAAACGCCCTAAGGTGCGCACCTCTGACGACGTGGTTGTTCAACCACAATTCTAAATCGTTGAAGTAAGTAGGTTATGTCATAACATGATCACCTGCCTACTGCATTCTATGCTCTATACTTATATTTTAATTTGGTACTGACTTACTAAGGAATTGCCATGCGTATTGCTATTCTCTCTCGTAATGAGAATTTATATTCAACCATGCGCCTAAAACAGGCGGGTGAAGAACGTGGGCATCAAATCGATGTGATCGACACGCTTCACTGTTATATGGACATTACGAGCAACAACCCTAAGATCCGCTACAAGGGTGAAGAATTACCGCAATACGATGCTGTTATTCCGCGTATTGGGGCATCTATTACGTTTTACGGCACTGCTGTTGTACGTCAGTTTGAAATGATGGGTACATTTTGTGTCAACGAATCTGTCGCGATCAGCCGCTCTCGTGACAAGTTGCGCTCATTGCAATTGCTATCACGTAAAGGCATCGGTTTGCCACGCACTGGCTTTGCTCACCATCCTGACAACATTCAGGACGTGATCAAAAACGTTGGTGGCGCACCTCTAGTGATTAAATTGCTAGAAGGCACTCAAGGCATTGGTGTTGTACTTGCTGAAACAAATAAAGCGGCAGAAAGTGTGATTGAAGCTTTCATGGGTTTGAAAGCTAACATCATGGTGCAAGAATTTATCGAAGAAGCAAAAGGCGCGGACATCCGTTGTTTTGTTGTCGGAAATAAGGTGATTGCCGCAATGAAGCGCCAAGCAAAAGAAGGCGAGTTCCGTTCTAACCTTCACCGTGGTGGCTCTGCACAACTCGTGCGTTTGAGCAAAGAAGAGCGTGCGACCGCTGTAAATGCAGCGAAAGTGATGGGCTTGAACCTTTGTGGTGTGGATATCCTTCAATCTAAAAATGGCCCAGTGGTAATGGAAGTGAACTCTTCCCCTGGTCTAGAAGGCATCGAACTAGCAACTGGTAAAAACATTGCAGGTATGATCTTCGATTTTATCGAGAAAAACGCTAAGCCAAATTCAAACCGTACTCGCGGTAAAGGTTGATTTTTGTTTAACGCACAAGAGAGCCAAAAACCGGCTCTCTTGTTACTCGTCGCTAGGATGACACTATGAATCAGAAAATGATCATTGGGAATGCCGAAGCTATTTGCTTGCCAGAGTTAGGGATTACTCACCTTGAAGCGCGTATTGATACAGGCGCTCAAACCTCTTCATTACATGTAGACAATATTGATTGCTTTGAAAAAGATGGTCAGTCTTATGTTGCATTCGATTTGCACCCAGATGTATACCATTTAGAACAAGTGGTTCGCTGCACAGCGAAACTAAAAGCAAACCGTAAGGTTAAATCTTCTAACGGTACTTTTGAGCACCGCTGCGTGATCACAACGATGCTGCGTATGGGCGACCAACAATGGCCAATCGACATTACGTTGACTAACCGTGAAAAAATGACTTACATGATGTTGTTAGGTCGTCAGGGTATGGCAGACAAAGTGCTCGTTGATCCTAGCCAATCTCACTTATTGGCATCTTAACCCCGTAGCTTCAGATGAGTGATCGAACGTTTTTGTTGAGCATCACTCGTCTGGCTTTATCCTCGCCTACTTCCTACGAAATAACGCAAACAACAATCCCTTCGCTTTAACTTTTGTCACTCGCCAGTGCGTCATTGGCTTAGTCGGCGCTGTATTCAAAATGTGCTGATACGCTTTTTCATCCAAAGTCACCTCTCCCCCATGTGCCAAAAGCAAACATTGCGGATTCATCTCAAACACACGCTTTAATGATTGCCGATATTGATTCGGATGAAATATGGGAAACGGCGCAATCAGATGCTTTTTCACCTGCACCATTAAATCCGCCACATACAACACATCTTGTTCAGAATGATAAACCGACAGATCTCGGTCGGTATGCCCTAGCGTTTCTAGCACCTGCCAATCATCAAATCCAGGAATAAACTGTCCATCAATAAGTTCAATATCTGGCTTTAGCTTGCGGGAATACCACAGGTTTTGCTTTGGTTTACGCATCCGATTCGCCATCCAGCGTGCTAACATTAAATCGGTCAAATGCATTAGCCAACCGTCTACACCGCTATACCACTGGCTCTCTCGCTTTGCGGCCAATAGCTTACATCCTGTTAAATCACGTAGTTTGTGCGCACCACCAGCATGGTCTGGATGCATGTGGGTCACAACAACCAACTTTAGGTCAGAAAAAGGACGATGGAGTTGATGTTCAATAAAGTCTTTAAGATGAGGAATGTCTGCTCGACTGGCACCATCAAGCAACAATAATTTATCGGGATATTCGGCGAGATACATGGTCTGAATGTACCCCTGAATTCTGTGCAGCTGCAAAATATGTCCTTATTTTAGTGAGATGCTTCATGACCGAATCCTTACTGGTCAGACCAACTATAACAGCAGAATGGACGCTTCGGTAAACAAATATTCACACGTAGCGACGACAACAAATCATAATCGAGATGATAGATTTTAATCATTAGACTCAAGGGCCCTTTTATCCGTTAATGCGCGCACACGGAGTTCGTGTCAGGGTATGAGGTAAATACCTCATGATTTGCTTTTTTGTACTTTTCCTTCTAATTAATTAAGGAGTTAAGTACATTTTTGTGAGAATCGAGTTGGAAAAAGCAACTAAATTAGACCGCATCCGCGCGGACTACAACGTTCACTACTGGAGCCAAGGTTTCTACGGCATTGATGACCAAGGCGAAGTATATGTATCACCACGTAGTGATCGTGCACATCAAATCCCTTTCAGCGCTATTGTAAATGAGCTAGAAGCGAAGCAGTTAAATCTGCCTGTATTAGTACGCTTCCCGCAAATCGTGCACCAACGTGTGCATGGTATTTGCCACGCATTCAACCAAGCAATTGAAGAATACCAATATCCAAACAAATACTTGTTGGTGTACCCAATTAAAGTAAACCAACAACGTGAAGTGGTGGATGAAATTCTAGCGAGCCAAGCTCAACTAGAAACCAAGCAGCTTGGTCTTGAAGCGGGTAGCAAGCCTGAATTGTTGGCGGTACTTGCATTGGCTCAACAAGGTAGCTCCGTGATCGTGTGTAATGGCTACAAAGACCGTGAGTATGTGCGTCTTGCACTGATCGGTGAAAAGCTGGGTCACAAGGTATTCATCGTACTAGAGAAGCTTTCTGAGCTGGATCTGGTACTAGAAGAAGCGAAAAGTTTGGGCGTAAAACCGCGCCTTGGTTTACGCATTCGCCTCGCCTCTCAAGGCGCAGGGAAATGGCAAGCAAGTGGCGGTGAAAAATCGAAGTTTGGTTTATCAGCATCGCAAGTGCTTAGCGTTATTGAACGTCTTAAACGCGAAGGCAACCTAGACGCGATGCAACTGGTTCACTTCCACCTTGGTTCACAGATGGCAAACATCCGTGATGTACGCAATGGTGTGAACGAGTCTGCACGTTTCTACTGCGAACTACGCGCGCTCGGTGCAAACATCGAGTACTTCGATGTGGGCGGCGGCTTGGCAGTGGATTATGACGGCACACGCAGCCAATCATCGAATTCGATGAACTACGGCCTTGCAGAATACGCACGTAATATCGTCAACACTGTGGGCGATGTGTGTCTGCAATACGAACAACCAATGCCAGTGATCATTTCGGAATCGGGTCGCTCGCTAACAGCGCACCACGCTGTATTGATTTCTAACGTAATTGGTACCGAGTCGTACCTACCGGAAGAAGTACATGAGCTTGATGAGGACGCTCCGCTTTTGCTACAAAACATGTGGCGAAACTGGGAAAACTTACAAGATGGTACAGATGCTCGTGCGTTAATTGAGATTTACAATGATACCCAAAGTGATTTGGCAGAAGTGCACTCTCAATTTGCTACAGGCGTGCTTAACTTGGAACAACGTGCGTGGGCAGAACAATTGTCACTGCGCATTTACTTCGAATTAAGCCGCAAGATGAGCACTAAGAATCGCTTCCACCGTCCGATTCTGGACGAGTTGAGCGAACGTCTTGCGGATAAGTTCTTCGTGAACTTCTCTCTCTTCCAATCTCTACCAGATGCTTGGGGTATTGATCAGGTGTTCCCTGTTCTGCCACTTTCTGGTCTGGGCGAGGCGGAAGAGCGTCGTGCAGTGATGTTGGACATCACATGTGACTCTGATGGCGCGATCGATCACTACGTTGATGGTCAAGGCATCGAGAGCACGCTACCTGTACCAGCTTGGAGCAAAGACAAACCGTACTTAATGGGCTTTTTCCTAGTAGGCGCATACCAAGAAATCCTTGGTGACATGCACAACCTATTTGGTGATACCCACAGTGCTGTAGTCAATGTTGATGAACATGGTCAATTTGAGATCAGTTACATCAACGAAGGTGATAGTGTAGAAGACATGATGCGCTACGTTCATATCGACGTGGATGCGATTCGTGACAATTATAAACAATTGGTTTCACAGCGAGTTGAAGCCAATGAACAAGCACAAATCCTAGCAGAACTAGAACAAGGTCTAGCAGGATACACCTATTTAGAGGACTTCTGATATGAATGATTTGTTTACTAAAACTGATTATTCGCTTTACTCCAACTCTATGTCGTTTTTACGTCTGCCGTACATTCGTAACCCAGTATCGGCAGACGCAGACGTTGTGGTGTTGGGAGTCCCTCTGGACATGGCAACATCTGGGCGTCCAGGTGCGCGTATGGGTCCAGATGCAATTCGCCGTGCCTCAGTCAACTTGGCATGGGAAGGTAAGAAGTTCCCGTGGAGCTTCAACGTATTGGATAAACTGAAAGTGATCGACGCAGGTGATCTCGTGTTCGATTGCGGTGATGCGGAAGATTTTACTTACCGCCTTGAAGCGGCAACCAGTGAAATTCTAAAAAGTGGTAAAACCATGTTGGGATTGGGCGGTGACCACTTCATTACGCTACCTATCCTGCGTGCCTATGCGAAGCATCATGGCCAAATGGCTTTGATTCACTTTGATGCTCATACGGACACCTATGCAAATGGCAGTTCATACGATCACGGTACGATGTTCTACCATGCGCCGAAAGAAGGTTTGATCTCAGCAAAGAACTCAATACAAATCGGCATTCGTACGGAGTACAAACAGCAAGATCACGGCTTCAATGTGATTAATGCGATGCAAGCGAATGACATGTCGGTGAACGAGATCCTAGAAGAAATTCGTCGCACCGTCGCAGACAAGCCAGTATATGTCACTTTTGACATCGACTGCTTAGACCCGGCCTTCGCACCGGGAACTGGTACACCAGTTTGTGGTGGCTTGAACTCAGACAAAGCGCTGAAAATTATTCGTGGTTTAGCCGGCATGAATATCGTGGGTATGGATGTTGTCGAAGTATCGCCTCCATACGATCACAGTGATGTTACCGCACTAGCGGGAGCAACCATCGCACTAGAAATGCTTTACGCATATGCATCTGAGCGCGAATAGACATAATCATTTCTAAGGGAGCTTCGGCTCCCTTTTCTTTCTGATGCCTTCCTCTACCTTTTATTCACTCGTTTCATCTTGAACTCACCTCAACCGATCAGACGCTTTATTTTTGCACTTTAACCATTAAAAACAGTTACCTATAAGGCTCATACTATTCACGAAAAGCAAAAGATTTAACGTAAATAGACAAAGAAATGCACCTCTTTTTGAAAACAAAATCGGATTAGTTTTTCTAATTGAAATCATAGATTTTTATCTTGCTCGACTTCACACTTTTCGATTGCTAATTATACAAGCAAGCACTATTATCTCGCGCAAATATCCCCGCAACACAAGAAGTCAGTTGGCACTCTGTAAAAGAGCGCTAAGGGTTTTTACGTCTTAAACTTTTTGGAGAGATACGCAAATGTCTGCTTCGTTTCCATTAGCGAAACTTACCTTTTTAATCGCTATATTGACTGCCGTGGGTCAAATGACCCAGACAATGTACGTGCCTTCAATCGGTCATATGGCGGGCGAGTTTTTGGTATCTGCGTCATCACTTCAAGCTGTGATGGCTTGTTACCTAATCCCATATGGCTTGTCGCAATTTGCGTATGGCACACTATCGGACCGCTTGGGACGCAAACCGATCATCATCGTCGGGCTGCTTATCTACATCGCGGGTACACTGGTAGCATTATTTGCACATCAATTTGAATGGTTCTTGATTGGTAGCTTTATCCAAGGCTTAGGTATTGGTTGCGGCGGTGCGATGTCACGCACTCTGACTCGCGATTGCTTTGAAGGCTCTGATCTACACAGAGCAAACAGCTTAATTAGCATGTGTGTGATTTTCTCACCATTAATGGCACCAGTATTAGGCGGCTACCTAACAGAAGCTTTCGGATGGCGGTCGAGCTACTTGTTCTTAGCGCTATTTGCTATCGCGGTTGTGATCACCATGATGACAAGCATGATGGAGACGCTACCAAAAGAGAAACGCAAATTCGAACCAGTAGCCAAAAGCTACAAACACGTTTTGTCTGACCGTCGCTTTCAAGGCTTTTTAATTTGCCTGGTTGCAACATTCGCAGGTGTGGGTGTATTCGAAGCGGCGGCTGGGGTGTTGTTAGGTGGGGTATTAGAATTACCTGCAACAACGGTAAGTTTGCTGTTTATATTGCCGATCCCAGGTTACTTGGTGGGTGCGGGCTTATCTAGCTACATCGCAAGACGTCGCTCTGAGCGTCGTGCTCTAAATGTAGGCTTGGTCTCTATTTTTGTAGGCTCTGCTATTGTGCTCATCCCAGGCTTGTTTGGTTTAACCACGGCATTAACGCTGGTTGGAGGCGCAACCGTGTACTTTTTGGGTGCGGGCATTCTCTTCCCAGCAGCAACAACTGGAGCGATTGCGCCATTCCCATACCATGCAGGAACAGCAGGCGCGACATTGGGTGGCATGCAAAACTTGGGGGCAGGTGTAGCAACTTTGCTCGCGTCACTATTTCCAGCGCATAACCAGATGCCTTTGGGCATTTTGATGATGGCAATGTCGGTAATTGCAATGCTTGGGTTAATGTGGGTGAATCGAGCACACAATCACTCAAACGAAGTACCGCAAGTTATCTGATCATTATCAGCTTACTTTCAAAATCCAAAAGGGACACACTCAACAAGTGTGTCCCTTTTTTCATATCACACTATATCGATTTCCCGATGAGAATGATTTAACTTTCGAATTGATATTTGTTAAAAATAACAGCTGCTTACACAATGTGTTTTCAGCTTCCTTCAAATTGAGTAGCCAACTCGAAAATATTGAGGATTCTCACTTTTTCGGCATACCCCATAACAAAGAATGGACAACTGAAAACCACTAACAAAATGAAAGCCCAGCCCTCAGGATGAGGCCACTTGAGTGTACAATAAGGATAAAATCAGATGCGTTTCACTTTAACTACGTTGGCCGTCTCGGTCGCGCTTGTCGCCGGATGCAGCAATCAAGGAATCCCCAGCATGACTCAATACTCCCAAACACAGATCGTTGCTCAACAAACTCAAGCTCCGGTTGCGAAAAAAGTCCCTCACTCGATGACTATTCATGGCGATACCCGCGTTGATAACTACTACTGGATGCGTGACGACGAACGTAAAGACCCTGAAATTTTACAGCACCTAGAGAAAGAAAATCAGTACGCAGAAACCGTTCTAAAGCACACTGAAACACTTCAAGATACGCTATTTGAAGAAATTAAAGGGCGCATCGCAAAAGACGACAACTCAGTACCGGTTCGTAAAGGCAACTACTTCTACTCCAGTGAAGTGACCGGAGATAACGAGTACGAAGTCCATTTGCGAGCTAAAGACTTTGCAGGCAAAGACAAACAAATCATTTTAGATGTCAATGAACTAGCAAAAGAACATGAATTTTTCAGTATCGGCGGCCTATACGTTAGTCCGAATGAAAACTTATTGGCGTATGGCGAAGACACATTAAGCCGCCGCGTGTACACCCTTAAGATCAAAGACCTGACAACAGGCAATTACCTACAAGATGAAATCGAAGGGGCCTCAAGCGCTGTCGCATGGCAGAACGATAACAACGCCTTTTACTACATCAAAAAAGATCCACAGACCTTATTGGGCTACCAAGTTTATCGTCATGTATTGGGCACACCACAAAGCAGCGATGAGCTGATTTTTGAGGAAACCGACAGCGCCTATTACACCTCACTAAGCAAAAGCAAAGATGGCGAAGATATTTATATCTGGCATTCGAGTACAGAAACCAGTGGGGTCTCTATCATTGATGCGAACAACCCTAAAGCAAAGGCGAAACCGTTCTATCCTCGTGAAGATGGCATTGAATACAGTATTTCTAAGCTAGGCGATTGGTACTACATTTATACTAACTATCAAGCCGTCAACTTCCGTTTGATGAAAGTTCATCAAAATGACATGCATGACCGCTCTAAATGGCAAGATGTGATTGCCGCAGACGACAACACTCAACTTGTCGACTTCGAGTTATTCGATGATCACATCGTCTATGAGCAGCGCTCTAACGGCCTAGCAAGCGTCACTGTACGTCAGCTTTCAACAGGAAAAGAACTCCCCCTCACATTTAATGACGATGCGTTTGCTGCCTATTTGACAGGTAACCTAGAGCTGGATAACGAGAAAGTTCGTATTTATTACAGCAGTTTAACCACTCCAGGAACCTACTACGATTTCGATCTAAAAACGGGCGGGTCAGAAATCATGAAGCAAACACCTGTACTTGGTGATTTTAATCCTGACAATTACCAATCAGAACGCATCATGGTCACAGCCCGTGACGGTAAAGAAGTACCCGTTTCTTTGGTGTATCGTAAAGACTTATTTAAGAAAGATGGTACAAATCCACTCTACCAATATGGTTATGGATCTTATGGCGCAACCATTGAGCCAACTTTCCGCTCGACACGTTTGAGTCTATTGGATCGCGGCTTTGTTTACGCCATTGCTCATATTCGTGGATCTGAAATGCTTGGCCGCCCTTGGTATGAAGACGGTAAAAAACTAACCAAGCAAAACACATTCAACGACTTTATTGATGTGACTAAAGGTTTGGTTGAACAAGGCTACGGCGCGAAAGATAAAGTCTTCGCTGTTGGTGGCTCTGCAGGAGGTCTCTTAATGGGGGCTATCATCAACCAAGCACCAGAACTGTACCGCGGTATCGGTGCACATGTTCCGTTTGTGGACGTGGTAACCACTATGCTCGATGAATCAATTCCATTGACCACCAATGAGTATGATGAATGGGGTAACCCAAATAACAAAACATACTATGACTATATGTTGAGTTACTCGCCTTACGACAACATCAAGGCGCAAAACTACCCGAACATGTTGGTAACGACTGGCTTGCACGACTCTCAAGTACAGTACTTTGAACCAATGAAGTGGGTCGCCAAACTTCGTGAAATGAAGACAGACGATAACGTCTTATTGTTCAAAACCGATATGGAAGCCGGACACGGCGGCGCATCTGGTCGATTTAAGCGCTTAAAAGAAGATGCGCTAGAGTATGCCTTCTTCCTCGATTTACTCGATAAAAAATAAGCGTATTAATAGAACTGTATCTCTAACAACAAAAAATGCCCGCAAGTTGCGGGCATTTTTATAGACGCACTCTCTAAACAAAGAGTGGGGTTACCTAAGCACAGAATGACTAGCGTCTCTTATAGCCAAAGGATAGCAGAAAGAAAAACGCCTACTCACAACGAGTAGGCGTTAACACAATAAATGTGTTTAGGCAGTAGAAACTGGCCTATTTATTAGAAGTAGTAACGAGCACCTAGAGTCCAGTAGTCGTTCTCTTCATTGTTGTAGTCGTTACCTAGATCAAACTGGTAAGCTGCAAACGTTACGAAAGCAGGAGTTACAGCGTACTCTGCTTGTAGCGCAGTTTCGCTTGAAACTGTCTTATTGTCTTCTTCGTCTTCTACGCCTTCGTAGTTAACGCTGAATGTCCAATCGTTTACGCCGTATGCCAAAAGAGCTTCAAGTTGAGAAGTGTCTTTACGCATTTGGTAGAAGTACTCGTTCATACCGTATACTACTGCTGCGTATAGACCTGAACCGTACTGACCGTAGTTTACAGAGAATAGGTGTGATTCAGCGTTCTTAGTACCTAGAGTCGCGTTTTTAACATCACCACCGCTGTATACGTAGCCTAGACCAAAGCCAGCTACAGAACCGCTCAATGCAACTTGACCACGTTGCTCGTATGTTGTTGCATCTGAAGTTTGCTCACCTTGCCAACCTAGACCTAGGTTGAAAGCAAAACCTTCACCAAATTCAAAACCTTTACGGTAGCTAAGCATTTTATCAGCACGAGCTGAGCCTAGGTTGCCGTGGTTGTCGTACAAAAAGTCGTTCGCAAACGCGATTGGTAGATCCGCAACGCCAGCGACATCGTAGTAAGGTGACCATTGAGTACCTGCTACTAAACGGCCAAACTGCTCATGAGTAGCACCGATGTAACCTAGACGAGTTTTGAACGATTGCTCGCCACCGTTTAGGTAGTTAAGCGCCCATTCACCTTTAGCGTCGATAGTAATACCGTTGCCAATGTCTTTCTTACCCGCAACGTTAATACGTGGAGACACTTGGTGAACTTTTACATCTTCTTCGAAATACTCACCCACGCCAACTGAAACGTGACCGCCGATCGATAAAGATGTACCATCGCTGTTGTAAACTTCTGCTGCGAAGGCCTGTGAACCACATGCTAGTGCCGCCACTGCAACGGCTAGAGTTTTCATTTTCATTGTTAACATCCGTATAGTTGTTTGTACCGGTTCGCTTAGAAACAGATTAAATCCGAATCAATCGCAACGAACACATAACAAAGTAGTAATGAAATAGAAATGAAACAAACACTTTCTTATGCAACCAGTGGTATTAATGTTCACATTTTGAACTGAGTCACAAAAAAATAGGGAACTTTTCATTCCCCATCATAAAATCTGTGGCTTTTTACGTGTCACATCTCCCAACGTGCGAGTGGCTTCTCAGTTTTGATACCCTTACTGCCCCAGCGGTCAATAACATCAATTTGCAGTATACGACTCGGTTTAATAAGCGATGTCAAGGTTTTCGACGGTCGTTTATCCGTCACCAACCATAGCGTTTTATCTTGTTCAAACTGAGCTTTTAAAGATAATTTGTCTTCTTCTGTCCACTCGAGTTCCGGCTTAAATTCGCGCCCAACCACAAACAATTGGTTGCCAGAGGCAAAGTCCTCTAATGACTCACTCATCAGTACCACTGAATCGATGCCTTTATCGAAGATCTCTGCCTGTTGTTGGTTGATCAGTTCACGCACATTGAGCATAAGAGCCTGTTGATTCGTTTGAATCGTCTTTTGGTGTTCAGGATATACACGTTGTAGATCCTCTCCAACAATACCCGCCATTCGGATTAAGTTTGTAGGGTTAAGCCACGCGTACTTCGATGTTGACCCGTTTTCCAATGTCAGTACTGCAACTCCTTGAGCTCTAGGAGAAATGGCCTGCGATGCATCGATTTCAATCAAGTGAATGTTGCCCTGTCGAGCGTAAACATAAGTCGGGTCTTGTTTCCAAATCGCACCAAGAGTAATAGCAACCGTCGCGACTTGACCCGCTTGCTTAACTTGCTCTGTACCTTTATTTGCGAACCAGTTTTCAAGACGCTCAACGCCGTAACGCTTTGGAGGCAGATACTGAGTCTCTATCCCTGTACCTTTCATGAGTTGCTCAGACAACATGTACGTGACGGGAGTGCTGGTTAAAATGTCTTTGGCGCTTGCCAACGATGGAAGTGTTGTCGCTATAACCAAACCAAAAGTTATCGCTAATTTTTTTATCTTCATGTTCATTACTTTATAAAAAGGGTTACGCTTTTTGGATAATTCGGTAAACCGTTGCTGTTAGGAAAAATGCCGCAGAAACAATGATGATGGATGCGCCTGATGGCACTGGTAGCTCAAGCTCCATCGGCAGTATGGTTCCTATTAAACACGCAATGGTTGCCAATAAAGAAGAAAGGAGAACAAAACTGCCCATGTGTTTAGTCAATAACCGAGCCGTTGCACCAGGAATCAGTAGCAATGCACCAACCAATACCGCGCCAATAATCTTTACAGCGGCGATGGTGACCAAGGTGATCATCATGACAAATAAGTAATCATAAAAGCTGGTATTAAAGCCGCGTACACGTGCAATATCCGGGCTGATACAAGTTAGCAAAATGCGGTTAAACGTTGGAATAAGAAGCAGTAATATGATCAAACAACTGATCGCTAAAATAAGGATATCGTTGTCCGTCACAGTCAAGATCGAGCCAAACAACACGTTCTCCAAGATGTGAATGTTGATCTTGCGAGCAACGTACATTAACAGTGCAGCACCAACCGCTAACGCTAGTGCAAGAAAAACCCCAACCAGTGTGTCGTAAGGTACATTCGTACGATTACGAACAAAGTGAAGCAACAGCGCAAAAATCATACAAAAGCTAAACAATCCGATGATCGGATTCTCTGGCGGCTCACCGAGCAACACACCAATCGCGATTCCGGTAAGCGCAGCGTGCCCAACCGCTTCAGAGAAAAAAGCCAGTCGCTTGGCGATGACTAATGTACCAAGACCACCAAGTAATGGTCCTAATATCAGCGCTGCCACGATTGCGTTCACCATGAAAGCATAAGAAAAGCTATCGCTTAACCATCCAGCTTCAACGCCGCTAACCGCTAACTCTCGCAACCAATCCATTATGCAGCCTCCACTTTTGCTGTGTAGTGCTTGAATAATGTTTCTATACGATCAGGGCTTAGCACATCTGAATGGTGACCTGACGCCACAATTTGACGATTTACAACATGGACCTGCGCATCTAAACGGCGCACTGCGGTCACGTCATGGTGCACTGCCAGTACCGTTTTGCCTTCTCCAACGACTTCATGAATCAAACCTTCAAGATATCGAACACCTTGCTCATCCATACCAGTTGTAGGTTCGTCTAAAACCAATAAATTGGGCTCATCCAGTAAAGCTTGCGCAAACAAAACACGCTGTTGCTCACCGCCAGAGAGTTGCCCCATACGACGATCGCAACGCGTTGCCATACCCACGCGATCCAGCTGGGCCAGGGCATGTTGAGTTTGTTTCGTTTTACGTCGCCAAAATAGAGGGATACGAGTTTGGTTAAGCAGTACAAAATCCATCACGGTTAACGGGAGGCTTGCTTCAAACATCGCTTTTTGTGGCACATACCCTATCTTCCCCGATGCAGCTGATGGTTCTGGCCAATTGAGCGCTATGTTTCCCGAAAATGGCGTGAGTCCAAGTACCGAACGAAGCAAAGAGGTTTTACCACCGCCATTCGGTCCCATAATCACGTGACATTTCGCGTTCTCGAATTCGGCGCTGATGTTCTGCAAAATGATATTGTCGGCGTATTTTAGGCCCACGTTACTTAAGGAAACGGAAGGTCCAGTCATTACGCCTTTTCCCCTGCTCGCTTACTCGCCACAAATTTCATGGCTTCGATTAGTGTTTCCACATTATCTCGCATCTCAACCTCGACTTTATCAGCCTCATACTCACCGTGAGTCATGTGAGAAAAGCGATAAAGCTGCACCCCAGTCGCCTCTTCGATGGTATCAACAAAGCGATTCGGCATATTGAGCTCATAAAACAGCACATCAATGCCCGATTCACGAATTTTCGCTATCGTTTCCTGTAGCTGACTTGCACTTGGTTCTACACCATGAGCAGGCTCAATGACAGCGGCAACGTCAACACCAAACTCCTGAAGGATATATCCGTAAGCATTGTGGGTTGTCGCCACCTTCATACCAGCCGTGTCCAACTCACCAAGAGACAACATTGCATCACGCTTCATCAGGCGAAATGTTTTCGCGTATTTACGGGCATTTTGGCGATAGAACGCAGCATTGTCTGGGTCCAATTGGCTTAGCTCACTCGCGATGGTGTAAACCTTTTGAATGGTTGTTGATAGACCGACAAAGGTGTGAGGGTTCACTGCTCCTTGACCAACAGACTGCCCCATAGCGGGCAATAAAGGCACTTCTTTGTTCGCTTCGATAACCACGAGATCATCACGCTGAGAAGCCTTGATCACTTTCAGTGCAAAATCGTCATGACCAATACCATTGATCACTATTACGTCCATTTCATTTAAGCGTTTAAGATCATTAGGTTGTGGTAAATAGTTGTGAGGATTAAAACCAGCATCAACCAAAGGAATGATGTTCGCCTTGTCATCAACAACAGCTTTAACATAGCTGTAATAAGGTTGTAGCGTAATACCAATACTGAGTTTTTCGGCAGCAAAGCCTGTAGAAGACACCGCCAATAACGCGGTGGCTGTAAGAATACGACGTAAAAGAGAGCGTTTGATCATAGTACTTATCAATTATGTTGTCTTAATGGGCGTGAGAGTGGGAAGAAGAGCCTGACAGAACGATTTGTTTCCAGCCGAAATCGTGGCGTTTAGCTAGATCGCTTAGTCCCTCCACATTTAACGAACGGCTAGAATCATTAAACCAAATATCAGCTTGAGAACTGCGGCTATCCAACAGCATGGAAGCAGAGCCTTGGGCACTGGTCTTCGCGCCAATGTAGACACCGTCATCAATTCGTTGCCACTGATGAGAACCTTTACGCTTCCAGTTTTGGTCTTTCACGAATGGAGCAATCCAAAGCGCCTCCATGTCAGAGACCTCAGGCCAAGTTCCAGTTTCTAGCTGCAAATCACGAATCTCTTCATGAGCGAGCTTAAGCTCAGCGATCAACCCCAACTCATTTTGATGTAAATCCGTGATTAACACTTGATGAGACTGCATGTCTGGCTTTTCAGTCGCGACCTGATGGTAGGGCATAAGTATGGCTGCTGAACTGAGAATTGCTGCGATTGTCAGTGCGACCCACTTTCCTTCTCGGTTACCATCATCAGGGCGAACTTTCTGTACACTCATTTCTCTTTCAGCTCAACGATATCCACTTCCACCGGGCTTTCATGTCCGGCATCAAATACCAAATAGAAATCTGTTTCAGGGTGAGTAAATTCTGCGATGGAACGCTTATCTGTTTTTTCTTTGGCGATCAGATTGTCGTCGTAATCGTACATTTCGACATCGTAGTCGACCGCTGTCGATCCATCCGAGTAGCCCGCTTCACAAATCACTTTATCTTGCGCCAAGTGACAGCTCATCAGAGGAAAATGTGCAGCAGCGTGAAAGGACGCAAATCCAGAAAAAAGCAAAACAGCTTTTAGAAGAGAAGTGTTATTCATGATAATTCCAAAATGGCCCAGCAATTGCTGAGCCTAATTCGATTAGTTAAGTTGAGTTTCAAACGTAAGATGAACATTGGCACTCGCTTTATCCGCCAATGGATTATCTTTTAATTCACCTTTGTAGTTCGCTTTCATTAAGTAGCGCCCAGCGACTTCTGGCGTGAAGATCACTTTGCCATCTTTATCGCTCACCACATCGATTTGTTCTTGATGGTTTCGGTACATGGTACCTTCACGTGTAATCTCAGCAGTAACGCCCTCTTGTGGCTCTCCGTTAAAGAAAAACTGGAAAGTCACAGGCTCACCTTCAATGATGTCCGATGGATGCGTGATCGGTTTCATCTCCAGCATTTTGCCTTCAATCTCCAACGCTTTGTCCGTTGGCATACCAACCGTAATGTAGCTTTCTGCTCGGGTGTAACTTAGTTGAGTAACCACATCACGCGCTTGCTCAGGAAGCACGTCACCACGCTCAGCTTTGTTTGCTCGCGCCCATTTCACCGTATCACGACGGCCCGCTTTGTATTGTGTGTAGTAGCTCGGCTGATTATTAATCGCGACTTTGTGCGTGCCTTCTTCTGTAAAAAAGAAATCAAACATAGAGCGACGCTTGCCACGAACAACAAAGTTAGGACGCTCAGAGCGGCCATCCGGCATCACCACAAATGCCTGATCACTACCCGCAGGCTTATCAAAAACAAACGTTCCGTGAGAGGCAGTAACATCAAATGTCAGCCAGTCACCGCCTTCTTTAGAAACCGTAAAGTGAGAGGGCAGAACCCAACGTGGATGTGCTTGTGCGGTGGTGGTTACAGCCAATCCCATTGCCATTACACTCGCCAATGCCACTGCTTTCATTTTGGTTTTCATTGTTGTGTCCTTTAATCACTTAACTTGATAATTGACGGTGATGACACCCGTCTCTTGTGTTGGTTTAAGCTCATAGCGCACGTCACTGTCCGCTAGCGTTATTTTTTGACGTAAGTAGTTTCGCCCACCGTGTTCACGAACGACCTCGACGTACAACGTGTAATTTCCTTGTTCCAAACGCTCCCCTGCGTCATTGGTTCCATCCCAGACAAAGCGGTATTGACCAGCAGGACGTGTTGCAGAAGTCACCGCATCAACAAGTTCACGATCATAACGACCCGCTTTTCTCCACCAGCTGCGTAGATCTTTTAACCATTCGTCTTTCCCTACCCATAACTGGATGGTTTTAACCGGTTTACGCTGATCGTTTTCAACCCAAACCGCCACATAAGGGCGTGCATACATTGAGGTATCTATCTTTGGAAGTTCGAGTTCGAAGTCGACCTTCGCGTTATCTGGTAGAGGCGCCGCGGAAAGAGAGAAAGGAGTAAAAGCCGCGATCAAAGCGGCTTTACAAAAGTGATTACGGCGGAAAAATCTTCCTGTGTTCAACATAAGTGTTCTCTAAAAAAGCTGTTATGGAACAGCAACAAAATAAATTACGAGCGACAGTAACGTACCAAAGCTCATCCATTGCATTGACGTTCTGAGCGTCTTCTTCTTAGGCAGTAACAAGCACACGCCTGTAAGAACAAAAAACACCATCAAAAGCGCAGTGACGTCGATAAACCACTTCCAAATCCCACCACTGTTGCGTCCTTTATGTAGATCGTTCAGCAGCGCAACAATACCGTAGTGCGTCGTTTCGACGTCTGCTGCACCAGTAGTCATATCAATAAAGACCGTAGCGTTATAACCCGGGCCTTTAAAATCCATAGAAAGCTCTCCGAGTAACAACTCACCTTGCTCAACTTCGGTATACACATCTAGTGCGGAGGGAATACCGCGAAGCTCGGTTTCTTTAGTCAAGAAAGCCACCAGTTCTTCACGATTAGGTTGAAAGGTATCTGAATGTGAGAATAGAACTGAGTGCGGAACCGTCAGAGTATGTTGTTGAATGATAGGTTCACTGCGTTCAAACAATTCGGGGCGATTGAGGGTAATACCAGTTACTGCAAAAAACAGCGTAACTAAGAGAAGAGCCATCGAAATATAGATATGTAGGCGGCGAGCCCAAGTTTGAACACCTTTGCTTTTAAGCAACATAGAAACAATCATCACCAATAAATGTGGGGCATAATTTAGGTGATAATCATTCGTATTGGCATTTAATTTACATTGTTTACTTTAAACAAAAAAATACCCGAGACTGAGCTCGGGTATTTAATAAAAATGTTCGCTATGAGTCCTGCGTCGATTCTACTTTGCGTAGCTGAGATAGATACTTAACCCAACTTTTTGCCTGATTCGATGGCTTAATCTCATTCGCTCTTTTGGCATTAGCGAGCGCATCGTCAAACCGCTTAAGTTTGTAGTAAGCGCGAGTTTTGATAAGTGCAACATCCGCTTTACGACCTCTGACCTTATCGAGCGCGGCAATGGCATCTTTATAATGGCCTTCTTGCACCAACAGTTGAGAATAGTTCCAGTAATACTGCCTATCTAGCTGAGCTGCAATACGCCAGCTATCAATAGACTCTTCCCACTCTTTTGCCATTTGCCAATACGTTGCTTGCTGAGCTTTTAGCTTACTATTCGAGTTTACATCCTCTAGCTCGTTCATCACCAACGCAGCTCTCTCAGGAATACCTCGTTTCGCGTACAATTGTGCCAGCAGCTTTAAGTCATCTTGGCTAAGTTGTAACCCTTTCAGTTTTGCCAACGCCAAAGAGTCTAGGGCACGTTTGTTGTCATCAACCCGTAGGTATAGAGCAACAAGCTGACGCCACCATTCAATTCGCTCAGGTTCAATCACGATTAAGCGTTTGATGGTCGAGATTGCCGGCTTCCACTTTTTCAGTTCTAGCTCAGCAGAAAGCTTTATCGACAATGCGCCAAGCTTGTCTGGCTGACCAAATTTCTCATAACGAGCCATTGCTGAAAGCACTTTTTGCCACTGACTCAGTTGATAATGAGATTGGGAAATACGCAGCCATAGCTCATGCGCTTTTTGACCTTTAGGAATGTTTTGGCTCAAGGCATAGTAATGAGGTAACGCCTTAGAAAAACGTTGCTCGTTCAGCAGTATATCAGCCAACATTTTTCGGGTTTGCCATGCTTGCTCATCTTGTAGCAAACCACTATTGACTGCCAACTCAAGTTGCTTAATCGCCGCTTGAGTTTGCTCATTCTGCCAGTAAAAAATACCCAACATTCGAGCGACATAAGCTTGATCATATCCACGAGAAAGCTCCATAGCTTCAAGAGATGAAATCGCTTCTTTTAGTTTCTCCTCTTGAGCCAAGTTGTGTGCTCGTTGAACTCTCGCTGCGGTGTATTGGCTTAACTCACTGGCAATGGTTGAGAGTGCACTCAGGCTTAATACCGTACCGATTAAGAATTTTTTCATCATTTGGCTAACTTGAACTCCACTTTAGCGGTTTGTCCGAACTGCTCAATTGACACACCATCCTCAACTTTTGGCTGATACTTCCATTTTTTAAGCGCACGGATTGCTTCTCTTTCAAACATGCGCTCGGGCTCAGCCTCGATCACTTCAATATCTTTTGGTCGTCCAGTTGCATCGATCGTGAAACGCATAATGACATAACCTTCCACTCTACGTTTCAGCGCCTTACTTGGATAGCGAGGATCAACACGATACAACGGCAGTGCTTGCTGGTTGCCCATTGTTCCCTTCAAGTTTGGGGCGCTAATCGCGATGCCTTCAAGGGTTGTGTTTAAACCTAAAGCACTGACTGGCGTCATCTGACTCATTGGTTCCATTTGAGTGTCAGCTTGAGACAGCTCCATTGGCTCCGGCGCTTGAGGTGGTTCTGGTTGCTCCGGCACTGAACGTTGACGACGCTGCACGTCTGCTTCATTCTCTACCATCACCATATCAAAACGAACGGCTTCTGAAGCTTCTGGTGCACGCTGGTTGCCTTTATCAACCATCCACGCCATAAAGCTAAACAAGCTCACAGAAATTAACAGTGATGCTGGTAGTGCAAGTAACAGCCTGCCCATTAAGGTTTCTCCGCCGCCAATGCAATGTTCTTCACACCCGCCGCCTTTGCAGCGTCCATCACTTTCACGACAGTGCCATTGTAAGCATGCTCGTCAGCTTGGATAACTAACGAGGCATCAGGCTGATCAAGTAACAGGTGCTCAATAGAGGCCTCAACACGCTCAATATCAACCACTCGTTTGTCGATGTACACATCATTCGCTGCCGTTACTGCGATAAAAATGCCCGCATCTTTTTGGCTTACTACATTAGAAGCCTGAGGGCGATTAACTTCTACACCGGATTCACGTACAAACGAACTGGTCACAATGAAGAAGATCAACATGATGAAGACGATATCAAGCATCGAGGTTAAATCGACTTGAGCTTCATCTTGTTGGTTAGGTCTGCGTCCGAGTCTCACTTTTGACTCCTTAAAGATTGTTCTAACTGGATAGCTTTTCGTTCACACACTTTGCTAAGGCGAGCATGAATAAACATGCCCGCAAGCGCTGCTACCATACCTGCCATGGTTGGCAGCGTAGCAAGTGAGATACCAGAAGCCATCAATTTCGGATTGCTGCTGCCTTGCGATGCCATTACGTCAAACACCGTAATCATGCCTGTCACCGTCCCTAACAACCCTAGCATTGGGCAAACCGCCACAAGTAGCTTAATAGTCGATAGGTTTTGGCGCAGTTCGATTTGCGCTTTTGCAATCCATCCTTCACGGATTTGATGCGCGTACCAAGAGTGGTGCTCTGATCTTGCTTGCCACTGCTCACAAAGCTGTTTTTTTACCCCTGGGAAAACCGTTGTGAGATAAATAACTCGCTCCATAACCAACAGCCAGCACACCGCCACGACGGCGGCCAGCCACCATAGGATTTGACCACCTTGCTGCATAAAGCTCATCAAGGTTGTGGCCCAATCCTCACTGATCAAACCCAATGTGCTGAGTAGGATCTGCTCCATTACGCTGCGTTCTCCGCTAAGGTGTTAGAGTGACTTTTGTTACTCGGCATATCACGCTCAGCTTGTTCTGCAACTAAACCGATGCCTTGTTTTTCTAAGATACTGCGAATATTTTCTGCTTGAGAGCTCAATACGTTGTGCGCTAATAGCAAAGGCATGGCTGAAACAAGGCCAAGTACGGTAGTCACAAGTGCCATTGAAATACCACCCGCCATTACTTTCGGATCACCATTACCAAATTGAGTGATGACTTGGAAGGTTTCGATCATACCCGTTACCGTGCCTAGTAGGCCAAGCATAGGAGCTAGAGCAGCAAGAAGCTTAAGCATCGACAACCCTTTTTCTAGGTGGGTTTGCTCATCAACAACAGCTTCCAAAAGACGTAGTTCTAACGCTTCTACGCTGCGATGCTTGTCTTTCTGGTATACCGCAAGCACGCGACCCAAAGGGTTGTTTCCTGGCTGCGCTGGGGTTTTCAGTTGCTTCATGATTTTCTGGCGCGAAATCATCAGTGATGCACCACGTACGAGCGCGATCAATAGGCCGATAGCCAATAAACCAAGGATGATTTTACCGACAACGCCACCCGCATTTAGGCGATCAGCCAAAGTCGGTGAGTTTGCAAGCTGTTCAAGAAGAATGCCACGTGACGGATCAATGACAAGTGCATCAATGTCACCAGAGGAAATAGTATTCGCTGTTGGACCGTTCTCAGGCTGACGAAGATAGTTTACCGCGTCTCCGCGTTGACCATTCCACTTAACGTAGCCAGTCTCATCCAGCAGCGCCATAGAACCAAGACGAACACCATTAACCGTTTGTTCACGACCTTCGCCATTTAGCAGTGTGAAAGAGACGTTTGCCATTTCACCGCTTGCTTTGATTTGTTCTTCCATGCTGCGCCACATCGCCTGAAGTTGGGTCAACGTTGGCAGTGATTTAGCCGCAACAATAGCATCGATATCTTTCTGATATGAGTTTGCATCGACACCGGTTACTGAGCTTTTTAGCTCAGACTCTAGCTCTTTTGCGTTCTGGCGAACGACGCCAAATAACTCACCTAGGCTCCCGGTTTCTAGACGCAACTTTTCTTCTAGCTGTGCCAGTTCTGCTTCATTTTCACCGAAGGTAACACTTAATGAGTCCGCTTCTGCTTGAAGAGCAGCCCGCTCTGCCACCAATTTATTCTTTATAGCCTGTAGCTCTTGCTCTGTTTGCTTAAAACCTGATTCACGCGCGACATTGTGCGATTGCTGTTGACGATTTTCTTGCTGCGCCTTTTGTAACAACGCATCACTAGCAAAAGTTGTATGAGGCATTAATGCGGCTGTCGAGATTAATGCAACCGATAACCATTTTTTCATCATTTATTTGCCCTCCGCAGCGGTTAACGACACTGGCAGAGTTAACATGCTCGGCGCGATCTGTTTATTCGCCATAGCGAACGCTTTGTCTAGCTCTGATTTTTGCTCAGAACCCACTTGTTGCCATGCGTGTTTTTGCTGCGACCAGCTCCAAAATGTGTCACCAGATAAGCTACGCGCTACCAAAGACAAACGGCCTAAATAGAGAATGTCCGCCTCCACAGCTTCATTGTCACCCAGGTTAATCTTGCCTTGGTAAACGCCAAGCTTGGTGCCGTAATCCATTTCAATTTGGTACGCTTCTAAAATACGACGAAACTTCTCTGCATCCGCAACGTCTGCACGCGTCATCATGGAATCCAGCTTTGCAATTCGCTCCTCACGTTGCGCTTTGCGTATAGGCTTGTCGTTAGCGACGAGCACTTTTAAGCCCTCAAGCATGTGATACATCAAAGGCACGACACCTTGACGAGTTTGAGCAATCTGCTCAATTTGCTCGTTCAAGCTATCAACTTCTTGATTTTGACTTTCAACAAGGCTTGCAAGATGATCGCGATAAATCTTCAAGTTACCGACTTCCTCTTGCAGCTGCTCAATTTCAGCTTCTAGAGTAAGTGATTTTTCTGCGCTTGCATCAATACGTTTTTGGCTTACCGCCGACGACTGGTTTGTTTTACTCTGCACAGCTTGTGCATCGTTTAAGTTCGCCGCGTGAGCGGGAATCAAAACCGATGATATCAACAGAGCGATACTTGATTTCATTAGATTCATACGAGTTATATTTCTGTGTTCCAAAAACGACCAAAGGGGAAGACTACCCTTCCCCTTTAATAATCAAATTGTTATCAGTACTTGAACTGGATTGTTGCCATGTAGTTGCGGCTTTCTCCAACCACAACCCCACTCGCACCTTTTTGCTCGCCATTCGTGCTACCACCACCTGCGAAGTAGTCGGTATCGAATAAGTTTTCGACATTGAATCGAGCAATAATATCCAAGTTTTCATCGTACTTATGTTTGTATGACACGCCCATATCAACGCGAGCGTAGCCATCTTTCTTGAAGGTGTTCTTTGCATCACCGTAGCGATCACCTTCATAAATCAAACCAAGGTTTAAGTTAGTGTTGTCTTGAACCTTGTAGCTAGACCATAGACTTGCCGAGAACTCTGGCACGTCTACAGGGCGGTTACCTTCATATCTTTCTGCCTTCTTAAGCTCTGCATCCAAATACATTGCAGAAGCGGTTAGCGACAACTCTGAGGTCACAAAACCTTGAGCCATTAACTCAGCGCCTTTGTGAACTTGCTCACCACCTTGCGTTTTCTTGTGTAGGAGATTGCCGCCCGCGTCTTTGCCGCTTTCAACATCCAGCGAGATGTTCTCTAACGTGATATCAAACACAGCACCAGATACAAATAAACGCTGATCAAACAGTTCCCACTTCGTACCGATTTCATAAGAGATACCACGCTCAGCGTCGAGTTTCTCACCTTCATTGATGTAGGTACGACTACCGTTGCTGACTTCACCTTGAGGCATGAAGCTTTCAGAATACTGAACGTAAACCGAGCCATTCGTCGATGGGTGGAAAATGACACCAAATTTTGGAGAAACCTGGTTTTCGGTCAGTTCATCATCACGCTTTTCGTCATAACGAACACCTGCAAGCACTTGCCAGTAATCATTAATCGTCATCATATTTTGCGCGTAGATACCCCAAGTATCGTACTCAGCTGTTGGTGATTTCTTCGAACTACGATAGCTAGGCTTAGGCACCGTTTCTCCTGGAGCAATACTCGCCTCATTATGAATTGCCATAAAGCGATCATAACTGTAATCTAAGTAGTTAGCGCCCACTAACAACGTGTTTTCCGTACCGAACAAAGTAAAGTCCGTCGTCACATCTATATATGCAGTATCAAATACCCAATTATCGGAGCGATCGTTGCCTCGATGCTTAATCGTATTTAACTCTTCATACTGATCAAACTTAGGGTAAGACTCTACATCAAAACGCTTAAAGTCTTGGCGGTTGTAACCTGCTTTTACGTTCACGTTATCCGTGACTTGCGCATTAATATCGACACCGTAGTTTTCTACTTCGTTATCAATTTCAGACCACTGCGCATCCCAAATGTACTTATCACCGCGAACCGCTTTGCCATCAACAATGTATGCGCCAGAGTCCACGCTACCGTCGTCTTTCGTGCGATCGTAATGAGCCGATACCATAAAGTTGTCGGTGATATCGTACTCAACCACTAGGCCAGCTACCGTACGATCTGTTTTAGGCTCAGTGCCATCACCGTACCTGCGCCAAGAGCCGTAGCTTTCTTTGGCAAAAATTGCGCGCGCTCGCAGTGTCTCTGCATCATTTAGCGCGCCACTCACATCAAGCACAGTGCGTGAGTGATCATTCGAACCTAGATCTTGACTCAAACTTGCTTGTGTTTGAGTTGTTGGTTTTTTCGAAACCATGTTTACCAAACCACCCGGCTCAGATTTACCGTATAGCAGACCTGATGGACCTTTAAGCACTTCAACACGCTCTAAAAGCTCAATTGGCTGACGGTAGTGTGACCAGTGTTGACGACCATCACGAAGAAAACCGTCTGAACTGCTAAGTTCAAAACCACGTAGAGAGAAACGTTCGCGGTTACGGCTTGTACCACCCGCGCTAACACTTGCATCGTTACGTAGCACTTCACCAAGTGTACTTGCACGCTGCTCATCAATTACCGTTTCATCGATAACCGCTACTTGTCCCGGCGTTTCCAGCTGCGTCATTTCCATGCGCATTGCTGTACTGTTTGTATCTGCCTTGTAGCCGAACTCTCGACCTTCTACAACTACATGTTCGTCTGTTTGAACTTCCGCCACTGCAGGTGTTGCTAACACTGCACCGATCACTAACGCCAAATGGCTCTTAGTAAACATATCCTTTCACTCCGATTATTATTTTTCGGGTCACATACTTGTTGAATGCGATTCCCTCTTAATTATTTCGCGGGTGAATATAAGTGATAAGTATTACCATTTGCATTAAATTTACATTCTTTGCATTTGCAAACTTTTGTAAAGTACTCTCTGATGATGCGCCATGATAATGTGACATTAATCACAAAAAATACAACTTAATCATACTTATTGTTTGAACACTAAAGTAACCCTCAAACCACCTTGCTCACGGTTTTTCGCCGTGACTGCTCCACCCATAATACGCATGGATTCTTTGACAATCGCAAGACCTAAACCGTAGCCACCAAGCTTTTTATCTCTAGAAGCATCTAAGCGTGTAAACGGATCAAAAATATCGACCAGCTTGTTCTCTGGAATACCAGGCCCATTATCAGATACTGACATGGTGGTGAATTGCTGCCCTTCTTTGACATAATTTTCCAGAGAAACTTCTATCTGAGATGCTTGTCCTGAATATTTAATGGCATTACCAATAAGATTGTTCAAACAACGAATGACCAGCGTTTCTTCACAAATGGCTTTAGCACATACAGCTTCTGAGCGGAAAGACAACGTCTGTTCTGACTTCAAATCTATTTTGCAACGTTCTACTTGCGGGGAGAGCAAAACTTCTAAATCACAGCGTTTCGTGGCTTTGTCGAAGCGCGCATTTTCCAAGCGACTGAACTCCAATATATCGCTGATCAAATGGTTTAGCTCTTTTGCTTCATCTTCTAGCCTTGTCACTAGGCTTTGCTCACTTTCTCCAACACGCTTTCGCAAAAGATGCAGAACCAAGTTCTGCCTCGCTAACGGCGTTCTCAATTCGTGAGAGACATCTCTTATAAGCAGTCGCTGCTTTTCAGCGAGAGAATGAATCTGTTGCGTCATGTGATCGAAGTCTTGCGCTAACTCGTTAAACTCACGCGTGCTCGACTTCAGCTCTTTCACGACACTAACATTAAAATCGCCATTAGATAGCTTTTTGCTTGCTTCTCTCAATCGATCCAATGGTTGCTGTAAGTTACGTGCCATTAGCAGCGAAAAGAGCGCCAAAATAACCACTGCAATCACGACTTTGAGAATAGAGAAATACAGAATGAAGTCATTTGCAGGGTGCAGTCGATGTGGCAATTGAATCACTAAAGTATTGCCATGAACTAAAGGAATATTGATGATGGGGCGATTCACTTTCCCCTCAAGTTGATCATCGATGCTTCTCTTAAATTGAAGTTTGAACTCGAAGTGCGGATGCATCAGACGGTGCGTAACTGGTTGCTGATGTTCATTCAACACAAATAAATAAAAGTTTTGCGCATTTGCCCAGTCAGCAAGTTCGTCCATGTCTCCGTGCTCAATCAATACGTTAGCTTGATGTGCAAGGTCTAGCATTTCTTCTCGCACACTATCGGGCACTTTCAACATGGCTTTCACCAGAGCTTGTTCCGCTAAGGATTGCACGACCAAAATGCTAATGACAATTGCGGTCATGCAACTAAATAACTTGAACGCTAAGCTGTCTTTACGTTTTGCAATAAAAGGTGGACACCGGAGCTTCATTAACGGTTTACAGCCTCTAAATAACTGTAACCTTTGCCACGGAAGGTTTTGATATGTTGCTTGGAAAGCCCCGCCTCAACTAACTTGCGACGTATGTTACTGATGTGCATATCAAGGTTGCGATCAAAAGGACTCAGCTCTTTCTTTAACACTTCAGTTTGAAGCTCTGCTTTTGAAATCACGACTCCTTGGTTTTTTACCAAGTAGCTCAATAGTTCAGCTTCCGTACTTGTGAGGGGTAAGCTATTAAGCTGGTCACTGATCGTTTGAACGGTACTACACATCGTCTGACGTTGACGTTCCAAGCCAACACGACGAAGAATCGCTTTGATGCGCATTAGAAGCTCAGCGACATTAAAAGGCTTTCCGATATACTGATCGGCCCCCGCTTGGTAACCATCAAGCATCGAGTTTTCATCGTTGAGAGCGGTAAGCATTAGAATAGGTGTCGCGAAGCGCTGACAGATCCTACGAGCAACTTGCATGCCGTTAAGGTTTGGTAACATGACATCAAGCAATACAAGATCTACAGGCGTTTTTTCCATATATTGCAGCGCACTTTCACCGCAATGCACAGAAGATACGATGTAGCCCTCCTCTTGCAAAACCGCTTCTAACAGCTCACACAAAGGAACGTCATCATCGACTATCAAAACTCGTGACATTACCACTCACCATTCAAATAAAAATGGTTCGCATTTTATTACTCATTTACCAATTAAACAACTACACACTCTAAGGCTTTAAGTCCACAGGACTCAGTCCAAGAAGCAGCAACGTACTATTAGAGTTTAATGTTCACTTGTACTAAAGGTTCCTAACAATATGCACCTAGATATATCTTCATAGAAAAAACGAGTACAATCTGGCAACCGCAAAGCAAAAGATAAAGCGAATGGAAACGTTATTAATTGGTCACCGTGGCGTGGCAGGTTCATACCCTGAGAATACAAAAATAAGCATTCAAGCAGCCATTGACCTGGGATTAAAGTGGGTGGAAGTGGATATACAACCTACCAAAGATAATGTTTTAGTGGTTTGCCATGATCATACCGTCAATCGATGCAGCAATGGACAAGGGCGTGTTGATGAGCTCACCCTGGAAGAGTTAAAAGCATTAGATTTCGGTAGTTGGTTTAGCACAGACTTTTCAGGCGAGAAGATCTTGACACTAGATGAACTGCTCACTTTAGCTACTGAGAATAAGCTTAACTTGAATATTGAAGTTAAAGTAGACAACCATCCAGCGGAAGAAGTGGCGCAGACTCTAGCCAATGCGTTAGCAAAAAGTCCAATGCCGCAAGAGAATGTACTCCTATCCAGCTTTAGTCATGACGTCATTAGAGCGATGCACAAATACTGCAGTGGCTACCGATTGGGTGTGTTAAGTGAATTCTTTACGAGAAAAGATAAACGCCTTTTGGAAGAAGTTAGTGCCTATAGCTGCAACCTAAACATTAACTGGGTTCGTACTCGCCAGATAAACAAACTCCAACAAGCCGGTTACAAAGTGATGTGCTATACGGTGAACAATCCAAATAAACTGAAATACCTACCTCAATTAGACGGTATTTTTAGTGATCATCCACAGCGCTTTATGCCATAGCCTATAAGAGCCAGAACATTAAAGGGGACCTTTTATTACCACTCAATCTGAATTGGTGTCCCCATCTCGACAAGCTGGATAAATTCATCCATCTCCTCGTTGGTAATCGCAATACACCCATTAGTCCAATCAAAACTTTGGATGTAAATCGGCAACTGACTCTCACCGTTTTTTAAGCCATGAATTTTGATGTTCCCTCCAGGGGAGACACCTCGGCGCTTCGCTTCCAACGCATCAATCGCATCAGGGTAACTGATATGCACAGAACGATAAAAAGCAGAGTCCTCTATAACATAATCTAAAGTGTATTCGCCCTCTGGCGTGCGATTGTCTCCCTCTTCTTGTTTATGTCCTTGAGGGTTCGCTCCTAAAGCAATTCGGTATTCTTTTAGCACTGCTCCTTGTTCCATCAAATACATTCGACGCTTAGACTTGTCGACTTTAACGAGGTCAACAGCTGCGTGAGTGCCAGAAGCAAACACACAACACAAGAACATAGAGCACCATTTTACTGACATTGTCGTAACGCCTAAGCTAATAAAGTGAACAAGAAAAGAGCGATAATGCTAGTCAGTTAATGCTCGTAAAGCAAACAGTATCTAATGCGGAACCATAAGATAGACTCGCTGAAAGGCGTACTTCTTATCGTTATTTGATACAACAAAAGTCAAAGAGAAGATTTCTCTATTCATTGCGGCTAAGTTGCATTACTTTATAAGCATATTTATTTATAAAGTCCGCACTTTTTGAGAGGGAACCATGATTAACATTGCTTTTTTTAGTGCAAAATCCTACGACGAAGCCTCTTTTAATAAAATTAAAAATAACCGCGATTTTGAATTTCACTATCACGACTTCCGACTAACCGAAAAAACAGCCAAGATGGCGCACGGCAGTGATGTCGTATGTGCGTTTGTTAATGATGATCTTTCAGCTCCTGTCCTTAAACAGCTTTCTCTGGGCGGGACCAAGCTTATTGCTATGCGCTGCGCGGGATATGATAAAGTTGATCAACAAGCAGCCAAAGAACTAGGCTTACAAGTGGTTCGAGTTCCTGCTTACTCACCAGAAGCAGTGGCAGAGCACACGGTTGGTTTAATGATGTGCCTAAACCGCCGTCTTCACAAGGCCTACCAACGGACACGTGACGCCAACTTCTCGCTAGAAGGTCTTGTTGGCTTTAACTTTTTCGGAAAAACCGTTGGTGTTATTGGTACGGGTAAGATTGGTATCGCGACGATGCGTATCTTCAAAGGGCTTGGCATGGAGCTGCTTTGCTACGACCCCTACGAAAACCCATTAGCGCTAGAAATGGGAGCCCGTTACTGTTCGCTTGAAGAAATCTACGCTAATGCGGATGTTATCTCTCTCCATTGCCCAATGAGTGAAGAAAACTATCACTTACTGAACGAAAAAGCCTTCGCGCAAATGAAAGATGGCGTGATGATCATTAACACCAGTCGAGGCGAGTTGCTAGATTCACTAGCAGCGATAGAAGCGTTGAAACAAGGTAAGATTGGTGCGCTTGGCCTAGACGTGTATGACAATGAAAAAGACTTATTCTTCCAAGATAAATCTAACGATGTCATTGTAGATGATGTTTTCCGCCGTTTATCGGCTTGTCATAACGTGCTGTTTACTGGCCACCAAGCATTCTTGACTCACGAAGCACTTAATAATATTGCCTCTGTGACGCTTGATAACGTCGAAGCCTTTTTCTCTGGTAACGTATCGGGCAATGAACTGATTAACTAAAGCCAGACAATCGAGAAGTATAGTAGAGCGTGTGATCTCAGCTATGCTATACTTCTCGACTATTTAAAATTTGAGCCAAATTACCATGAGCATAAAAACTGATATTCAAAAGCTGCACAACCGTTTAGATACATGCCAACGTAAACTTGATGCGGCACGTTCTCGTGGTGATCACGAAATGATTACAAAGTTCACGGATGAAGTAGAACAGCTTACCAAAAAGCTTAACCAGTTAAAGCACAAGCAAAACTATGAGCTGAACAAAGAACGTAAAAGCTTACTTGATATGCCTTTCTCTCGTGAAATCACCAAAGCAGAACAAGCGGACATCGGCAAACTGAAAAAACGCGTACGCGGCTTAGTAATCGTTCACCCATTAACAAAAGTTGGTAAAGAACTTCGCCTTGATGTGATGACAGGCTTTGCGCCAAAAGAGTTTTAAAACTCGCATTAACATTTATGGAGCCTAAGCATTTGCTTGGGCTTTTTATTTTGTACTGCTTCATTAGATTTCATCGACATATCAATCCATAAGCTATTAAAAAGGCCAGCGACAAAAGCCACTGACCTATTTCGACCAATATCGTACGCATTACATCTCAACGTTACGACAGTTGCTGCAACTTGTGCTCCACAACAGGATCATTCGGAACCAACTGCTGAGCGACTTCCAAAAGCTGTACTGCATCTTTCGGGTTGTCATACTCATGCTTAAGTGCAATATCAACAAGTGGCTGAATATCGATTTGCGCTTGATGCTCCTTCACATGTTCTTTCTTTTCTTCAATTAGTACATTATGAGCGGTACTCAGTAAGTTTAAACGATGCTGTGAACTCGCATTCGCCTTGTTAAGGCACTGATAGTAATCTTCTTTTAAGCGCAGCGTTTTGGTCTGATGACGAAACTGCGCTATATCTATCTTCTGATAACGTATAAAGTCTACGGCCACTTGCTTATAAAAACCGAATTTATTCAAATACGTCGCGTGGGTACCATGTCCCATCCCAAAGACTCTCAAGTGAGTGAGCTCTGGGTAGCGTTTGGCGTGAAGGCGGTCGATTTCATTAGTTGGATCATAAATGATATAGCCTTTTGCATCGCCAAGGTCGAGGTCGTGATACTTTCCTTTCCAATCAAATTGTTGGGCTAGTTCAGTACTTGGCCTATCATCCCATGGCACCAAAACTTTGTTTTTTGTGCTGACCGGGTGAAACATCAATACTTGATCCAACTTTAATAGATTGGAAAAGGCACCAATAGCAAAACCACCGCGGCTAAGTCCATAGCCTAAACGACATTCAAAGGGCTCAAGTAAAGTCGACAGTTGCTCTAGAAAGAAAATTAAATTACGGCTACGAAACCAGTTACTTTTCCCAAGGTGCTGAAATGAAATAATATTTACTTTTTGTTTCTGGGCTAAGCGATAGCCCCAAGGCGCAAAGTCTGAGTGTAAGTCCTGTACTTGTAGATTCGTACCAGCAGGGGAAAAGGTAAACAACAACGGTTTATTGCGGTCGACAAACTCATACTTAACAAATACATCATCAAGTAAGTCCTCCCCGGACATCGGTAGCCTGGTTTGCTGTTCTTCACGAGAAAGAACCAGCCATTCATCCAACCAGTACAGTAACTTCATTAATCCTCCATCTAAATTGCGCCTAGCAATTGTGTTAAAAATCTAGTTTTTAGTGTGTGATCATCTCCCCCTGGTTACAGGGGACTCTGATATCAGTCCTCTTTTAAACAAAGCGTGAATTTGCTTATTAAATTGGTCAATATCTAAGGTTTGATGGCGAACAAACTCCTGCGCCACCAGATTAAAAAATTCTAATTTATCTAATTGTGTGGATTGAGTGCCGTGTCCCATACCGACGACTTTTAAATGGGTAAGCTCTGGATAACGTTCAGCATGAAGACAATCAATGCGATTGGATGGGTCATAAATAATATAACCTTTGGCATTGCCCAAATCTCGATCATGGTAGCCGCTTTCCCAAGCAAACTGCTGAGCAAGCTCAGTACTCAGCCGATCATCCCAAGGCACCAACGCTTTATTTTTTGTGCTAACAGGATAAAACAACAAAAGATGTTCTAGTTTCAGCAAGTTAGCAAACGCGCCAATTGCAAAGCCACCTCGACTTTGCCCATAACCCAAACGACATTTGAAGGGGTGAAGCAACTCAGATAGCTGCTCCAGAAAGAAAATCAAATTCCGACTACGGAACCAATTACTTTGTCCTAAATGTTGAAAGGCAATAATGTTTACTTGTTGTTGTATTCCGAGCTCGTAGCCCCAAGGAGAAAAATCCGGAGTTAAATCTTGTACCTGCACATCAGTACCGGAAGGAGAAAATGTAAACAACAATGGCTTGTTAAGATCGACGAGTTCATACTTCACAAACACATCATCAAGTAAATCGTAGCCAGAGATAGGTAAAGCCATCTCTTGTTCTTGTTGAGTAAGAGCTTGCCATTCATCTAACCAGTAAAGTAGCTTCATTTTTTCTCCAAGTACATTTGCAGTATTTAGGCTGGGACTCTATCAAAATGCGTTTAAGCATCCCACGTTGAGACTTAACAAAGCTCTATTTGAAGCCCAAATGACACGTATGGAAATGTCTTCGATTGAAGGTATTACTGCGTAAACTAAACCCAATGTAGGTACGCAAAAACTTGGAGAAAGAGCTAGAGAAAAACCAATTAGAAGTTTCGATAACAGCGGTTAAAAAACAGCAGATACAAAAAAACCGCTGTAAGAACAGCGGTTTTTTAAAAGTGGCGGAGAGATAGGGATTTGAACCCTAGATACGCTATTAACGTATGCCGGTTTTCAAGACCGGTGCTTTC